>RFJF01000164.1 GCA_003695455.1 Chloroflexota bacterium | reverse complement strand
TTCGTTGTGGGTTGAAAAATTAATCAGCTTTTCCTGTTCATCGTACAACAACAGGGTGATGAGTAATTTGTTTTGCAGAGCGCCGCCCGGATTTTTCATCTGCCCGGTCAGGCAATAATCACCGGCCTGAATTGATTGCTCCAGCCCGATAAACTGAAAATCCTGGCGCGGAACCAGATTCCCCGGCGCGGCTTCAACCGCCAGCTCAAAATCTTCGGCGGTCTGAATGCCGGGTGCGGTCACTTTAAACGGCAGGCTGCCGCCGGGCGGCACAATTTCCAGCGGCACAGAATGTTGCACAGTGTCCGGCCCGGCAATCTGCTGCCCCTGCGCGTCAAAAAATGTAGCCACCACCCGCTGAATGATTTGCGGCCCGCCGGTGTTGTTCTGCAACTGGCCGGTGAGCAGCAGCCCCGCGGGCCACGCGGTTTGCCGGACGGCGCTGAATTGCCACCCCGATTGTGCCGGCGCTGCGGCAGGTGCGGCCGGAGCCGGCGGGGTGGGCGCTGTGACGGGCGCAGCCGGCGGCGTTTCAACCGGTGACACCGGCGGAACGGCCACCGCCGCGGCGGCAGGAGCCGCCGGACCTAACGCTGCTGTTGGCGTCAGGGTTGGCAGGCGGCTGATTCGAATGGTTGGCGGCGGCCCGACTGTAGCCTGCCCGCAGGCCAGTCCGGCCAGAAAAAGAACGGCAATCCACCATCGGGCAGCGGTTACTGTGGGCCGGGATTGAGTTTTGGGGGCAGAATCAGGTTGAACAGGTAGAGGCTGCACGCGCTACCGTCTCTTTAAAAATGTTACTGCTGGATTATTTTACGCCACAGGAGTGGAAAGAGTTGTAATAGATGGGGTATATGGCATGAGCGTGATTGAATAACCACGCAGGCATTATAACACAAAATACAAATTTACGGATAACGTGGCTAAAAAATGTTTCTTGCATCGTTGCCCGGAGGGTGATAGGCACATTGCACATTTTGGGCAAATTTACCGCAGAGAACACCGGGAACGCGGGGCGATACTATCCGTGGACAGTGAATAATTTTTCAAGTATACTCATGGTTGAAAACGTATTCTCAGGAAGGCCTGTTTCTTGAACAGCCCATTTGCAAAGATTGCCCCGGGCCAACCAAAAATCTCCGGCAAAGCCGCATCAAACAGATGCCCGCAGGCTGCCGGGGGTTGGCAACCGCTCACGATGATTCCCGTACCTGAAATTTTGTTCGCCCGGATGTTATGTCTGGCAAAAGCGAAACCACAGGAAAATAATATGGTCACACAACGTTTCTTTCACGCACTTGGCGCAATTTTTTTGCTGTCTATTTTATGGGTCACCATTGTGTACCCCGCACTGGGCAGCCGGCAGGCCGGCGCTCCCACCGAGGCCCTGACCGTTCGCGCCGGTTTTTACCAAAACCCGCCCAAAATTTACACCGATTCAGCGGGAACCATCACCGGCTTCTGGCCCGACCTGCTGACCGCCATTGCCGCCGAAGAGGGGTGGAATATTGAATGGGTGCCCGGCACCTGGAATGAATCGCTGGCGCGGCTGGAGAACGGCCAGATTGATGTGATGCCCGATGTAGTTTGGTCCGAACCGCGCAGCCAAAAGTACGCCTTTTCCACCCAAAAAGTACTGGTCAGTTGGACCCGGCTGTACGCCCGGCCCGGCTCGCACATCGAAACCATTTTGGATTTGGAAGGTAAAACCATCGCCGGGTTGGGCGGCAGCATCAATATGGAGGGGCCGGAAGGAATAAAAGACCTTACCACCCGCTTTGGCGTACACAGCACCTTTGTTGATATGGATACCTACACCCAGGTTTTTGAGGCCCTGGAAAAGGGGCAGATTGACGCCGGCATTACCAACAAGGATTTTGGCAACCAACATGAAGGCGAGTACGCCGTTGAGCGCACCCCCTTTATTTTTCAGCCGGCCCACATTGAATTTGCCTTTCCAAAAAATGGCGAATTAACCCCGCTGCTGCAAGAGCGAATTGACACCCACGTTGCCACTTTAAAGGCCGACCCCCACTCGGTGTACTACCAATTGCTGGAAAAATACCTGGAACAAAAAGCTGCGGCAACCGTGATAGAAATTATCCCCACCTGGGCGCAAAATCTGTTGTTGGCAGGCGGTGGAATCATTCTTTTCTTACTGGCGGTGGGCGTTGTCTCGCAGGTGCAGGTGCGGCAGCGAACGGCGGATTTGCAGGCCAGCGAAGCGCGCAACCGGGCTTTATTAAACAGCATCCCCGATATGATGTTTCGCCTTGACGCGCAGGGGACTTTTCTGGATTACCAGGCTGCCTCAGAGGAGATGCTCTATGCTTCACCGGAGCAATTTCTGGGCAAAACCGTTACGGATGTGATGCCGCCGGAAAACGCAGCAACCGCCTTGCGCCTGACGCGGGCGGCCCTTGACAGCCGGCAGGTTCAAACCCATGAATATCAGTTGCCCATCAAGGAACAACTACGCGATTATGAAGCGCGCTATATCCCGCAAAGAAATCGGGAGGTATTGGTCATTGTCCGCGACATTACCGAGCGCAAACAGGCAGAGGAGGCGCTGCGCAAAAGCGAAGCCAGATTAAAAGAGGCTGAACGGTTAGCCTTATTGGGTCATTGGGAACTTAATCTGCAAAATAATACGCTTCATTGGTCGGACCAGATTTACCGGATATTTGAGATGGACCCAGCTCAATTCAGGGCTTCCTATGAAGCATTTCTGGATACCGTTCACCCGGACGACAGGGATTTGGTGGACAAAGCCTATACCGAATCGGTTAAAAACAGAACACCCTACAGCATTGACCATCGCATCGTGCTGAAAGATGGCAAGATTAGATTTGTTCACGAGCAATGTGAAACATATTACAATGAACAAGGCCATGCCACACGGTCAATAGGCACAGTTCAAGACATTACCGAGCGCAAACAGGCAGAGGAGGCGCTGCGCCAACAGGAACATTTTATCACGGCCATTGTTGACACCTCACCGGCCATTGTCTACGTTTATGATATGGAGACGCAGAGCAATGTCTTTGTCAACTCTGGCATTGAACGGATTCTGGGCTATTCACCGCAGGAAATCCGGGCGATGGGCGCGGAACTTTTTGCCCGCCTCATCCACCCGGATGATATAACTGCCGTTCTCGAGTTTCAACAGCAAATTCTTGCTGCCGCCGATGAAGATACGTTGGAAATTAAATACCGGATGCGGCGTAAAGGTGGAGGTTGGCTTGTATTGCACAGCTACGAGCGCCCGTTTCTGAGAAATGCAGACGGCTCGGTAAAACAAAAAATCGGGGTGGCTATTGACATCACTAAGCGCAAACAAGCGGAGGAAGAGCGCGATGCCGCCCGCCAACTATTTCAAAAAATGTTCGAATTCAGCCCGGTGGCGACGTCGTTATCCAGCGTCTCTGACCGCAAATTAGTGGACCTCAACGAGGCCGCTGCCACGCTGCTGGGCTATTCCCGAGACGAGTTACTGGGCATATACGCCCCAACAATTAATTACTGGGTAAACCCCGAAGAACGGCAGGAGGTGTTTGAAACGCTGGTTGCCACGGGGCGGGTTACAAATTATGAATTTACCTATCAAAACCGGGCCGGAGAAATCGGCCAGGCGATAATCTTTGCCGAAATTTTCGAACAACAGGGAGAGCAATATATTCTCTCCGCAATGGTGGACATCACCGAGCAGAAGCGGGCGGAACAGGCCCTGCGTGAAAGCGAAATCAAATTCCGCAGCGTTGTTGAGCAGGCCACCGACGGCATCTCGCTGGCTGACGAGCAGGGCGTTATTATTGAATGGAACCGCAGCATGGCCGAATTAACCGGCCTGCCCGCCGCCGGAGTAGTGGGCCAATACACGTGGGATGTGCAGGCCCAACTTGACCCGGCCAGGTTCCGGCGACCCGAAGATGTGACCGCCTTAAAGCAATCGCTGCAAAATGTTTTGCAAACCGGCCAGATGCCCTGGGCCGGACAGATAATGGAGCGCGAATATACCCACCCGGACGGCTCGCAGCGTTATATTCAGGGCAGCGTTTTCCCCATTCAAACGGCCAAAGGCTTTATGCTGGTCTCCCTCTCGCGGGATGTGACCGAACACCGGCAGGCCCAAGAAGCCCTGCGCCAAAGCGAAGAACAGTACCGCACCCTGTTTGAAGAGGCCGGCGACGGTATTATGGTGCTGGACGAGCAAAACAACCCGCTGGACGCCAACAAACGCATCTGCACCATGCTGGGCTACAACCGCGACGAGTTGATGGCTACCAACGCCGTGGCTCTCATTCACCCGGAAGACCTGCAAACCAAAGACCACGCCGCGGCGCTGGAGGCGCTGCTGCAGGGCCATTCCGTCCGCAGCGATTACCGGCTCAAAAGAAAAGACGGCAGTTACATCCCCACCGAATTGAACACCAAAATACTGGGGCCAAATCGCTTCCTGAATATTATCCGAGACATCACCGAACGGGTGCAGGCTCAGGAAGCTCTGCAACGCTACAATGACCGGCTGACCATTTTGAGCCGGATTGACCGGGATATTGTGGCGGCCCGTTCGCCGGAGGAAATTATTGGGCCGGTGCTAACAGGTATCCGCCGGTTGATTCCCTGCACGCGGGCTGATGTGGTTTTATTTGAAATGGACACCTCAGAGATGGTGATTTTTTCCACTGATAGTAGTGTAGACACCGTTATAGACACCGGCCAACGCAGGCCATTTGTGCGCAACCAACGGATTGAACAACTGGAAGCCGGACAAGTCATCGTAACTCCAGACCTACGATTGCTTTCCCCCTCCCCATCGCCTGAAACCATCAACCAACTCATCAAAGAAGGATTACGCTCAAGCATGAGCGTCCCGTTGATAGCGCAAGGGCAACTCATCGCTGCGTTGTTTCTGACGGATGTTACTCCCAACTATTTTACCGCCGAGCATCAGGAAATTGCCGGCGAGGTCGCCAACCAGTTAGCCATCGCCCTGCACCAAAATCGGTTAGGCCAGCAAGTCAAAAGCCGGGTTCAGGAACTCACAGCCATCCACCGGGCCGGACAGCAATTGCAACATCTGCAAACACCCGGCTCGCTGGCCCAGACAATCATTCAGGTTTTGGAAGAGACACTGGGCTATGATTACGGCGCCGTGCTGCTGACTGAACCCGGCAGTGATCGCTTGCTGCCGTTTGCGCTCAGCAGCCAGCAGCAAGGCCCGGATTTTGTAGCCCGTGACAAAGCATTGGTGGCTTCATACGATATCCGGGTAGGTAAGGGGATTACCGGCTGGGTGGCCCAAACCGGGCAGAGTGTTTGTGTGGATGATGTCCGGCAAGACCCCCGCTACTTTGCTGTGCGCGGCAATAAAATTCGCTCCGAATTATGTGTTCCCATCCGGGCCGGAGAAGAGATTATCGGCGTTGTAAATATAGAAACCACCCGGCCCCACGCCTACAGCCAGGCCGACCAGCGTGTGCTGGAAACGGTAGCGGCTCAAATTTCTTCGGCCATCCAAAACAGCCGTCTTTTGGAACGGCTTGAAAAATACGCCGAGGAACTGGAACAGCGCGTGGCCCAGCGCACCGCCGAACTGGACGCCCGCAACCGCGAACTGGAAACCTTTACCTACTCCGTTTCTCACGACTTGAAAGCCCCCCTGCGCGGCATTGACGGCTACAGACGTCTGCTGCTGGAAGAGCACGCCGCCGGCCTGAATGACGAAGGCCAAACCTTTCTCCACACCATTCATCGGGCGGCTAACCAGATGGGTGAGCTGATTGACGATTTGCTGGCCTATTCACGCCTGGAACGCCGCCCCCGCCAGAGCGAAGCGGTTGACCTGCCGGCGCTGGTAAACGCGCTGCTGGCCGAACACAGCGCCGAAATCCAGGCCGGTACCGTGACGGTCAATGTGGACATCTCGGCGTGCGCCACCGTTACCGCGGACCCGAATGGTCTGATGCTGGCTTTGCGCAATTTGTTAGATAACGCCCTTAAATTCAGCCAGAAAACGCCGCAGCCGGTTATCGAAGTGGGTGGACGTAAAAGCCAAAACGGGTGTATAATATGGGTACGCGACAACGGCATCGGTTTTAAGATGAAGTTCCACGACCGCATTTTTGATATTTTCCAGCGCCTGCACCGGCTCGAAGAGTACCCCGGCACCGGCATCGGGCTGGCCATTGTCAGCAAAGCCATGGAACGGATGGGGGGCCGCGTCTGGGCTGAAAGCGAGCCGGGCCGCGGCGCTACCTTTTATCTGGAAATTCCGGCAGACAACACATGATTCCCAAACCCATTTTGCTGGTTGAAGACAACCCCATGGACGCCGACCTGACCGTTCGCGCGTTCAGACGCCGCAACCTGACCAACCCCATCCACGTGGCCCGAGACGGCGAAGAGGCGCTGGCCTGGCTGCCTCGCTGGGAAGCCGGCGAGCTGCGCCCGGCGGTCATCCTGCTGGATTTGAAATTGCCCAAAGTGGACGGTTTGGAAGTGCTGCGCCAGCTCAAAGCCCACCCCGTCTTTCGCGTAATTCCCGTAGTCATCCTCACCACCTCCACACAAGACACCGATATTCAAACTGCCTACCAGCTTGGCGCCAACAGCTACATTGT
>RFJF01000163.1 GCA_003695455.1 Chloroflexota bacterium | reverse complement strand
GGGCTGCACCGCCCGCAACTCATGTACGGCTGGATAGAAACGTTATCGCCCACGGCAACGGGCGGGCGGCCTTCCGTGGGGCCGACGGCCAGCACTTCGCAGCCCAGTTCGTGGCCCAGAATGCGGGGGTAGTTAAAGAAGGGCTGTTTGCCCTCAAAGGCATGCAGGTCTGTGCCGCAAATGCCCACCCGCCGCACCCGCACCAGCGCCTGACCGGGGCCGGGTTCGCCGGGGAAAGGGGTGTCTGTTAATTTGAATGTTGTGGGGGTTTCCAGCACGATGGTTTTCATCGGTTACTCCTCGTAAATCAGGATTCAGGGGTCGGGAGTCAGGAATTAGAGGGTGAGTCTGGGGCATGTCACCCTGGGCGCAGCGAAGGGTCTCCCGACCGGTAAATGTTAATTTTTATTCCACATCGCTGTGCCGCAGGCTGCATCCGTTTCCTGCGGTTGCAGGAATGTGGCGGCCCCGGACGCATCTGCGCCAGAATCATCGTCCAGTTATTTAAAATAGGCAAATGTGCTGTGAGATAATCCTCCGATTCAATACTCGCGGGCAGCGTTTCTGAAATGCACCAGGTTTTCCCACGGGGTCAGCGGCGAGGTGTTACAACTGGAGGCAAAAATAAAGTGCCGCCGGTCCCCCATCGAATCAAACAGGGCACGGGTGTACGCGTGCAGACGTTCTTCGGCGTTGGCGGTAATTTCCTGATGCGGTGCGTCCATGCCGCCGTTGACAGTGAAATCCGCAAATCCGACCTTTTGCCGCACCTCGCCCAGTTCCACATCGCCCATTGGCGGGGGGGTAATGCCTTCCAGACAGTCAATTTTCGTTTCCCCTACCAGCGGCAGCAGAACCTTGTTCCGGCCGCAGGCGTGCACCACCAAATGCTTGTTGCGGCTGTGGATGATGTCGGCGGCTTTGACAAAAAAGTCGCGGCAGTAATCGTTGTAAAAATAGGGCGGGTAGAACATGGCATCCAGGTTGTCGGTGGCGATGAATAGTTCCGCATCGGGGTTGTCTACCACCTTTTCCAGCATGGCCAGCACCTTTTTCTGGTGGATGTCTGCCAGCGCTTTCATCTCTTCGGGATGGTCCATAATAAACAGCGTGGCGTTTTGCGGCCCGGCCAGCCAGTGCAGGCGTTTCAGCGGCGATTCGGTCAGATTGACCATCACCAGCCCGTCGTCGCCCACCTGCTGTACCCAGTGATGGAGCATATCGGCGTCCAGCTCGTATTCCGTCGCTTCCATCATAAAGCGCACGGCCTCGTACTCTGACCAATCCGTCCACCAGTATTTTGATTCAAAATCGGCGGCGGCCTCGCCGGTGTATTCCCAGGTTTGGGTCAGTGTGCCGTAGGGGGTCTCGAATTTGCGGTGGCGTATGGTTTTGTGCGGCGGGTAAATGTTGAAAGCCGTCACCAACGGCTTGTCCCAATCACTGTGGCCGCTGTACTCTTCCGAATACGCGCCGTCGGTGTAGACCGGTTTGGTGGCCCACTGGGTATCCCACCGGGCCAGAATGTCTGCCCCCAAATGGCGCAACACGTCGAAGGGGTGGGTGGCGTCTGCCACTTCTGCCGGCAGGGTGCCGGTGGAATAGCGGGCGTAAAACCACTGGTAAATATTGGGCGAAAAGGGGACAACATCCACCGGCTCGCCGCGAAAGGCGGCCAAAATGCGCTCTCGTCCGTTCATTGGAAGCCTCCTGTGAAAAATAGGATTCAGGGGTCGGGAGTTAGGAATTAGAGGTGGGCCTCAGGCGTGTCACCCTGAGCGCAGCGAAGAGTCTCCCGACTGGTAAAATATTAGCGAACAAACACTACACAAACCGGATTGGGCACGCGGGTTACGTGGCCGGTGGCGTTGAGCGCGCCGGTTTGCCGGTTGATGTGAAACGTGACGATGGTGTCGCTGTCTTGATTGGCTGCCAGCAAAAACGCGCCCGCCGGGTCAATGGCGAAATCGCGGGGCGTTTGGCCCTGCGTGGCCCGGTGGCCCAGCGGGGTGAGCGTGGCAGTGGCTTCGTCAAAGGCAAAAATGGCGATGCTGTCGTGGCCGCGATTGGCGGCGTACACAAACCGCCCGTCCGGCGATACCCGGATGGCCGCGCCGGACGGCTCGCCGGAAAAATCGGCGGGCAGGGCGGTGGCGGTGTGGCCGGGCGTGAGCGTGCCGTCGCGGTGGGCAAACACGATGACCGTGGCGTCCAGCTCGTTAATGCCAAAGGCGAATCGCCCGCCGGGGTGGAAGGCCACGTGCCGGGGGCCTGCGCCGGGGTGCACCGGGCAAAACGGCGGGTCGTGCGGCACAAGCTGGCCGCTTTCCGCATTAAGCCGGTAGGCCATAATTTTGTCCAGCCCCAAATCTGGCACAAAGACAACGTTGTTTTCCGGGCCAAAAGCGGCCTGGTGCGCATGCGGGCCTTCCTGCCGGGCGGGGTTTGGCCCGCTGCCGCTGTGCCGAACCACATCCGTGGCAGGGCGCATGCGGCCATCATCATCCACCGGAAACACCACCACCGACCCCGCGCCGTAGTTGGCGGCCAGCACAAATCGGCCTGTGCTATCCACCGATACGTGGCAGGGCAGGCCGCCGTGTGCGGGCTGATGATTTAGATACCGCAGGCCGCCGTCCGGCTCAATGGCAAAGGCGAACACCGCCGGATTGTGGCCTTCGTCCGTCTCCTGCACGGCGTACAGCGTGCGCCGGTTGGGGGCCACGGCCAGATACGACGGGCTGACCGCCGCATCGGAGGCCAACACCGGGCGGCTCAACGAGCCATCGGCGGGGTTGAAGCGGCAGGCGTAAATGCCCTCGCCCCGCCCTGCCACGTGGGGCAGGGGTTGGGTGTAGGTGCCAATGTAAACCAGCGGATGTTTTGGCTCGCTATGGGTCATTGTTTGTTTCCGTTGAGAGGTGAAAGGCGGACAAAACCTGTTCCGTGTGGCGGCCAATGCGCGGCGCGCCCACCGGCGAGGTCAGGATTTGGCCGTCGATGCGGATGGGGCAGCGGGTGGTTTTTAGGCTGACATTTTCGTCGCGGGTGACGGTTTGCAGCATGTTCAGCGCCTTAAAACCATCGTGCTGAACCAGTTGACGCCAATTCAGCACATCGGCGCACCAGTAGCCCGCCGCTTCGAGCTTGCCCAGCCAGTGGGCGGTGGTCTGCGTCAGCAGGTGGCCGGCCAAAATTCGCCGGATTTCATCCCGTTGGCTGAACCACGTGCCGGGGTCGGGGTAGTTCAGCAGGGCCGGGCAGTTCAGCAATTGGCCCAACGTCACAATCGAACCCATCGCCAGGGCGATGTGTCCATCGGCAGTGGGGTAGATGCCGTAGGGCGCGGGCAGGTAGGCGTTGGCGTTGTGTACGGCGCTTCGGTGGGGCAGTTGGCCGCCATCGTTGAGGAAGGTGGTGAACACCTCAAACTGAAAGTCAATCACCGATTCCAGCAGGCTGACTTCAACCCGTCCACCTTTGCCGGTAATTCCCCGCCGCACCAGACAGGCCAAAATACCCTGCACCAGATGCGCTCCGGCAAACATATCCACCACCGACAGGCCAAACGGCAGGGGCGGCTGGCCGTCATTTCCGTTGAGCCACGGCAGGCCGGAGATGGCTTGCACCAGCAAATCCTGCCCCGGTTTGTTGCGCCACGGGCCGATTTTGCCGTAGCCGGTCACTTCGGCGTAAATCAGGCGCGGGTTCAGGGCGCGAGCCACATCGCAGCCCAGGCCCAGCCGGTCCATCACACCGGGCCGGAAGTTCTGAATCATCACATCGGCCTGTTTGATGAGCGATT
>RFJF01000162.1 GCA_003695455.1 Chloroflexota bacterium | reverse complement strand
TACTGCCCCTAAGTTCGACGGACTGGTAGCTTGCTAGTATAATGGGCCGGTGGTGATAAATAATCACCACCGGCGCCATTATCAGCACGCAATCCGGTACCCCACCAAAAACCAAGGAGTCTGTAATATGTCAGAAACGCCTATTCTCGATGTGCGGGGTGTATCCAAACGCTTTGGGGCGGTACAGGCGCTCACCAATGTTGATTTTCAGGCCCGTTCCGGCGAGGTTATGGCGCTGGTTGGCGACAACGGCGCCGGAAAATCAACGCTGATTAAAGGCATTGCCGGCATCTACCCCTTTGATGGCGGCGAGATACACTTTGAAGGCAAAAAAGTTAATATTCACAACCCCAAAGACAGCGCCGCGCTGGGCATCGAGGTTGTATATCAGGATTTGGCCCTGGCTGATAACCTTGATGTTGTAGCCAACATGTTCCTGGGCCGTGAACGTATTCAAAAACCGTGGCAGCTTGATGAAGCCAGCATGGAAAAAGCCTGTATTGAAACGCTGGTATCACTGTCTGTATCTACATTGCGCTCTGTGAGGCAGGCCGTAGCCGGGCTGTCAGGCGGGCAGCGGCAGGCCATTGCCGTTGCCAAAGCCGTGATGTGGAACTCAAAGGTGGTCATCCTTGATGAGCCAACTGCCGCCCTGGGGGTGGCCCAAACCCGGCAGGTGCTGGATTTAGTGAAGCGGCTGGCCCAGCAAGGGCTGGCAGTAGTGATTATTTCTCACAACCTGCACGACATTTTTGAAGTAGCCGACCGGATTACGGTACTGCGCCTGGGTTATAAAGTCAAAGAGTTTTTGACAAAAGATACCACCCAGCAAGAAGTGGTTCACGCCATTACCGCCGGCACACTAGAATCAGTTCCAGGGATGGTGTAACTATGAGCACTAATCAAGCAAACCCAACCACTGAAAACGCCCTGCTGGCCAGCCAGTCACCGCAAACGGTTTCCGGTTACATTCAGGGTTACCTGACCCGGATGCGCTCCGGCGACATCGGCTCGTTGCCCATTATTTTGGGGTTGGTGGTCATTGCCATCATCTTCCAGTCGCTTAATGAAAATTACCTGACCCCGCGCAACTTTGTCAACCTGATTGTGCAAATGGCCGGTATCACCACCATTGCCATTGGCGTGGTGTACGTCTTGCTGCTGGGTGAAATTGACCTTTCAATTGGTTACGTCAGTGCTGTGTCTGCCGTGCTGATGACGCTGCTGCTGCGCGAACCGGACGGCTGGCCGTGGTACGCCTCAATGGGCGCCGCCCTGATTGCGGCGGCCATCATCGGGATTGTGCAGGGCTTGATTATCACCAAATTCCAACTGCCCTCGTTTATTGTGACGCTGGCGGGCCTGCTGGTGTGGAACGGGGTGGTGCTGATTCTGATTGGCGGCGGCGGCACAATTATTATTCAGGATAAAGTGGTTATTGGCATTGCCAACTATTTTCTGCCTCAAATATGGGGCTGGATTGTGGTAGGCGTTGCCGTGGCCCTGTTTGCCGCAAGCCAGATTACCCGCAACCAGTCTCGCCGCAAACGAGGCATTTCTACCCGGCCTTTTCCGGTAGTCATTGCCCAGATTGTGGGCCTGGCCGTTGTTTCTGCTATTGTGGTGTATGTATGCAATCAGGATCGGGGCGTGCCGCTGGTGGGGGTAATTCTGGTTATTCTGCTGACCGGCTTTACCTACCTGGCCACCCGCACCCCGTTTGGCCGCTACGTGTACGCCGTGGGCGGCAACGCCGAAGCCGCCCGGCGCGCCGGTATCAACGTGGACCGCATCAAAATTCTGGTCTTTATGATTTCAAGCGTTATGGCCGGCTTTGGCGGCATTGTGCTGGCCTCGCGGCTGCGCTCGGTAGATACCGCCGCCGGCGGAGGTAACCTGCTGCTCAACTCGATTGCCGCCGCCGTCATTGGCGGAACCAGCCTGTT
>RFJF01000161.1 GCA_003695455.1 Chloroflexota bacterium | reverse complement strand
TAATTGCTAATTGTTCATTGTTAATTGCTGAAGTGGGTGTTTTGGTAATTGCTAATTGTTCATTGTTAATTGCCGAAGTAGCCGTTTTGCTAATTGCTAATTGTTCATTGCTAATTGTTAGCCGGTTTTGGCAGGCAAAAAGGAGCGCGGGGAGCAAAATAATCAAACCGGCACTGGCGAGCTGTTTCAAACTTTTACCACCACAATTGTCATATCATCGTGGGGAGCGTTGCCCCAGGTGAAGGCGTTCACCTGAAATTGCAGATGGGTGAGCATATCTTTGGCGCTCACGCCCGGCCCCCCGGCGATGGCCTGTTGCAGGCGTTCAAAGCCAAACAACTCGCGCTGGTGATTGGCGGCCTCTACCACGCCATCGCTGACCAGCACAATCAGGTCGCCGCTGTCCAGCGAGGCCAGCCCGGCGCGGTAATCAAACACCGAGCCGGTATCTACGCCCAGCGGCAGGCCAAAAACATCCACCATTTCTACCGTACCGTTGGCACGGCGCACAAACGGATAAATACAGCCCGCATTTACCGCCCACAGCGTACCGGATTGCCCGTTGTTGGGCGGTGTAAATTCCAGGTACACCAACGCCAGATTTTGGCCGGTGGCGCGGGTGTAGGTTGAGAGCGTGCCGTTCAGCCGGTGGAGCAGCGCCTCTGGGTCCAGCCGTTGCTGCACAATGGTTTGCAGAGACGCCAGGCTGATGGACATCAGCAGCGCGGCGGGCATCCCTTTGCCTGAAACATCGCCCACGGTCACGGCAAACCGGTTTTCCGGGAGCAGGTAGTAGGCGTACAAATCGCCGCCCATTTCACGGGCGGGCTGGGTGTAGCAAATAATGTCAATGCCGGGCCACTGCGGTGCGTTGGGTGGCAGCAGGCTGCGCTGGATGTCGCGGGCCAGCGTCAGTTCCTGCTCCAGTGCAACCAGCCGGAGGCGCTGTTGTTCGGCGCGTTTCTGGGCAGTGATGTCGCGGATGACACCCTGGTAGTTTTCAATGGTCCCGTCCGGGGCGCGGCGAACGGTGGCGGTAATCAGCGCGTCAATGGTTGTGCCATCTTTGCGGCGGTAAATGGTGGCAAAATCGGTGACGGAGCCTTTGGTTTCAATTTGCTGCCTAAAGTGGGTGCGGTCTTCCGGGTTCACGTACAGGTCGCGGGCGTTCATTTGTAAAAATTCTTCACGACTGTAGCCAAATAATTGTTCGCCGGCGGGGTTGATGTCAATGATTTGTCCGGTGGGGGAACTGATGAAGATGGTATCGTGCGAATCTTCAAACAGGGTGCGGTACTTCTTTTCGCTGGCCTGCACCGAATTAAACGTGGCCTGCAATTGGTGCGCCATCCTGTCGAACGATTGAGCCAGCCCGCCCACTTCATCGGCGCGGTTGACCGGCAGCGGCTGGTTCCACTCGCCGTCGGCCATTTTTTGGGCGGCGGCATTCAGGCTCAAAATGGGGTGAACCACCCAGCGCGCGGTGAGGATGCCCACGCCCACGGCCACAATCAGCGCCAGCAGAGAGAGCAGAACGGTGTTGCGCACGTTGGCGTTGATTTGCCCCATAAAATCAGATTCCGGCACCACCACGGCAATGAGCCAGTCAATGCCCCGCTCATCGGTAAACGGCGTCACCTGCACAAACTCGGTTTGGCCGTCTATTTCAAAATCAAGCTGCCGGCTGCCGGAAATATTCTGCAAATTGCCAAACTGTTCAACCAGGTGGTTGGCGGTTTGTTGAATCAGCGGGTTGGCGCTGTTGGCGGCGTTGAGCCGGTTTGTGTCATCGCCGGTTGCACCGGTGGGGTTTTCTCCGGTGGATGCGGCAACCAGCGCACCGTCTCGCTCCATAATGAACGTTTGGCCGGTTTTGCCCACCTTCAAACTGCGCAGAAAATCATTGATTTGCGAGAGCGTCAGGTCTGTGCTGGCTACGGCAGCCAGTTCGCCGTTGCCGCTGTAAAAGGGTTGGTTGGCAGAAATTGCCAGCGTTTGGTCTGAAGCGTAGGGGTAAATATCGGTCCACACAGCGGTGCCGGTGCCGGCGGCGGCCTGATACCAGGGGCGCTGGCGGGGATCGTAATTTTCAACGGTGTTGGTCAGTTCGGTGCGGTTGCCGTCGGCGTCGGTGGCCCAGATTTCCAGATTACCGCCGGTGGAGGCATCTTCTACAGCCACGTTGAGTGCGCCGTTCTGGTAGCGCTGCACCTCAATATAATCGCCGTTTTCTGTGCCCAGCGCAATCAGGCTGACGGTATCAAACTGTTGAATCTGGTTGAACAGGTAGTTTTGCACTGCCGGGATGTTTTGCAAATCAAGCAACTGTTGGCGGATGGCTTCGGCGTTGATGCGGTTGACCAGATGCGGGGTTTCCAGGTAGGCGTTGAGCCGGTCTTCGATGCGGGCGGTGATTTCGCTGCGGAGCTGGCTCGATACATCATTCACCGCATCCTGTCCGCTTTTAAACGACAGCCAGCCAATAACCCCCACAACAACAAAAATTTGCAGCAGAAACGGGATGGTCAGCACCACACGCAGGGGAAATCGACCCAAAAACGATGAGCCGGGCAGGTTTGTTGATTTCATAGCTTTCATTGTAGGAATAATTCGATTTCAAGTCAAACTGATGGGAAACCGGAGTTGTTTAAAATATCACCCAAATGGGTAGTTACGGGCGCGGCCAAATTGGTTAAAATATGTTTCCAATCCAGAGGCTGTAAGTGCCTCTAAATCCACCATCAACCGTTTTGGAATACCCCAACCGCAATGAGGCGATTGTGTCTGACTGTGGTGCGGGGTTTTTTATTTTTAGAGAGAGGAAGGGAAATATGCAACACGTGACACCTCGAATGCCGGTTGGATTGCCCCCCAAGCAAGGGTTGTACGACCCTCAATTTGAGCGCGATGCCTGCGGTGTGGGTTTTGTTGTCAACATTAAAGGCAAAAAATCTCACCAGATTATCCGGCAGGCGCTGGAAGTGCTGAATAATTTGACTCACCGTGGCGCCACCGGCGCCGAAGCCAACACCGGCGATGGCGCGGGAATTTTGTTTCAGGTACCGCACAAATTTTTTAAAAAAGTGTGCGATTTTGACCTGCCCGAACCCGGCCAGTACGGCGTGGGTATGCTTTTTTTGCCGCCCAACGCCGAACAGCGGGCCGCCATTGAGGCTCACTTAGAGCAGGTGGTGGCAGATGAGGGGCAGGAATTTTTGGGCTGGCGCACCGTACCCACCGATAACAGCACGCTTGGCAAAACCGCCCGCTCGGTTGAGCCGTTTGTGCGGCAGTGTTTCATCAAACGCAACCCGGACATCACCGACGATATGGATTTTGAGCGCAAACTGTACGTCATCCGGCGGCGCGCGGCGTATGAAATTCGTTACGCAGAAGCACCAATGCCCGGCGGCGAATATTTCTTTGCCAGCAGCTTTTCTTACAAAACCATTGTCTACAAAGGCATGCTGATGTCTGAGCAGATTCCGGAGTATTACCTTGATTTGGCCGACCCCGATATGGAATCGGCGCTGGCAATGGTTCACTCCCGCTTCAGTACCAACACTTTTCCCAGTTGGGAACGCGCCCACCCCAACCGCTACATCATCCACAACGGCGAAATCAACACCCTGCGCGGCAACATCAACTGGATACACGCCCAGCAAATGCACTTTGAATCTCCGCTGTTTGGAGACGACATCAAAAAACTGCTGCCGATTGTGGCCCCGGATGGCAGTGACTCAGGTATGTTTGACAACGTGCTGGAATTTTTAACCCTGGCAGGCCGGCCCATCCACCACGTGATGATGATGATGATTCCCGAACCGTGGTCCAAACACAAAAGTATGAGCGACGAAAAACGGGCCTTTTACGAATACCACGCTACCCTGATGGAGCCGTGGGATGGCCCGGCCTCCATCGGCTTTACAGACGGTGTGCGCATTGGGGCCACGTTGGACCGCAACGGCCTGCGCCCTTCACGCTACTACGTCACCAAAGATGACCGGGTCATCATGGCCTCTGAAGTGGGGGTGCTGGATATTCCGCCGGAAGATGTGCTGGTCAAGGGCCGGCTGGAACCGGGCCGTATGTTCCTGGTAGATACCGAAGCCGGGCGCATCATTCACGATGAGGAAATCAAGCACACCCTGGCTGCCGAGCATCCCTACCGCCAGTGGCTTGACGATGATTTGGTGACGCTGGAAGATTTACCCGCGCCCGATTTTAAACAACCGGCGGTGAACGGCAAAAACGGCGTAAATGGCAAAAACGGAAAAAGCCGAGGAAACTTTATTCAGGAGTTGAGCCAGATTGGCAGCCGCCCTGCCCGCGAGATTCCGCACGATTACGTGCTTCAGCGCCAGCAGGCATTTGGTTACACATTTGAAGATTTGCGCAAATTGATTGGCCCCATGGCCCAAAATGCCATCGAACCGATTGGCTCGATGGGCAACGATGCCCCGCTGGCGGTCCTCAGCGACCGCTCCCGGTTGCTGTATGATTATTTCAAGCAGCTTTTTGCGCAGGTCACCAACCCGCCCATTGACGCTATCCGCGAGGAACTGATTACCGCCACCGAAGTAATGTTGGGTTCTGAGGGCAACCTGCTGGTTCCCGGCCCGGAGAGCGCCATTCAAATCAAGCTCAAGCATCCCATTTTGACCAACGCCGAACTGGCCAAACTGCGCCATATTAAACACAAAAGCTTCAAATCCATCACCCTGCCCATTCTGTTTGAGGTAGAACGGGGCAAAGCCGGGCTGGAAGAAGCGCTGGAAAACCTGTACACCGCCGCCGATGAAGCCATTGGGGCCGGGTACAACATCATCATTTTGTCAGACCGGGGCATTGACCGCGAACACGCCGGCATCCCCGCCCTGCTGGCCGTCTCCGGCCTGCACCACCATCTCATTCGTAACGGCAACCGCACCAGCGCCGCCCTCATTCTTGAAAGCGGCGAGCCGCGCGAGGTGCATCACTTTGCCACGCTCATCGGTTACGGCGTGAGTGCCATCAACCCCTACCTGGCCTATGAAACGCTGGCCGATATGCTCAACCAGAACATGCTGACCGATACCACCTACGAGGAAGCGCAGGCCCGGTACGTAAAGGCCGCCGTAAAAGGTGTGGTCAAAACACTCTCCAAAATGGGGATTTCTACCATTCAAAGTTACTGCGGCGCGCAGATTTTTGAAGCCATTGGCCTGAAGCAGGAACTGGTAGACAAATACTTTACCTGGACTCCCACCCGCGTGGAAGGCATTGGCCTGGATGTGATTGCCAAAGAGGTAGAAATGCGCCACCGGCACGCTTTCCCCACCCGGCAGATTAACGGCAACACGCTTGATGTGGGCGGCGAATGGCAGTGGCGCAAAGACGGCGAACACCACCTGTTCAACCCGCAAACCATCCATTTTCTGCAAAAAGCCACCCGCACCGGCAGTTACGAAACCTTTAAAAAATACGCCGAACTCATCAACGACCAGAGCAGCAAACTGGGAACCCTGCGCGGTTTGCTCCGGTTGAAATTTGCTAACGAGCCGGTTCCGCTGGAAGAAGTGGAGTCAATTGAATCGATTTGCCGCCGCTTTAAAACCGGCGCCATGAGCTACGGCTCCATCAGCCAGGAAGCACACGAGGCGCTGGCCATTGCCATGAACCGCATTGGCGGCAAAAGCAACACCGGCGAAGGCGGCGAAGACCCGGCCCGCTTCATCCCGGATTCCAACGGCGATTCGCGCAAAAGCGCCATCAAACAGGTGGCCTCCGGCCGTTTTGGCGTAACCAGCGAATACCTGGTCAGCGCGCAGGAAATTCAAATTAAAATGGCCCAGGGCGCAAAACCTGGCGAAGGCGGCCAGCTTCCGGGCGCAAAAGTGTATCCGTGGGTGGCCAAAGTGCGAAACTCAACCCCCGGCGTGGGGCTGATTTCGCCGCCGCCGCACCACGATATTTACAGCATTGAAGATTTGGCCGAACTCATCCACGATTTGAAAAACGCCAACCGTTACGCCCGCATCAACGTGAAACTGGTCTCCGAGGTGGGCGTGGGAACCATTGCCGCCGGCGTTGCCAAAGGCAAGGCCGATGTCATTCTCATCAGCGGCTACGATGGCGGAACCGGCGCCTCGCCGCGCAGCAGCATTAAACACGCCGGCCTGCCGTGGGAACTGGGCGTAGCCGAAACCCACCAGACGCTGGTGCTCAACAATCTGCGCAGCCGGGTAGTGGTAGAAACAGACGGCCAGCTCAAAACCGGCCGCGATGTGATCATCGCCGCGCTGCTGGGCGCAGAAGAGTTTGGCTTTGCCACCGCGCCGCTGGTTACGCTGGGTTGCACTATGATGCGCGTTTGCAATCTTGATACCTGCCCGGTGGGCGTGGCTACCCAAAACCCGGAACTCCGCAAAAAGTTTGCCGGCGACCCGGCCTACGTGGTCAATTTTATGCGCTTTGTGGCCCAGGAAATGCGGGAACTGATGGCCCAACTGGGCTTCCGCACCGTAGATGAAATGATTGGCCGCACCGACAAACTGGAAGTGCGGGATGCCGTCAACCACTGGAAAGCCTCCGGGCTGGATTTCTCGGCCATTTTGTACCGACCGGACGTGGGGCCGGAAGTGGGCCGCTACCACCAGATTGACCAGGACCACGGGCTGGAAAAATCGCTGGATATGCAGGTTCTGCTTGATTTGTGCAAGCCTGCACTGGAACACGGCGAGCCGGTAGCCGCCACCCTGCCCATCAAAAATACCAACCGCGTGGTTGGCACCATTCTGGGCAGCGAAGTTACCCGCCGTTACGGGGGTGAAGGTCTGCCGGAAGATACCATCCGGCTCAAATTTGTCGGCTCGGCCGGGCAAAGTTTTGGCGCGTTTGTACCCAAAGGAATCACGCTTGACCTGGAAGGCGACGCCAACGACTACTTTGGCAAGGGGCTGTCCGGCGGCAAAATGATGGTCTACCCGCCGCAGGAAGCCACCTTTACCCCGGAAGAAAACATTATCATTGGCAACGTGGCCTTTTACGGCGCTACCGGCGGCCAAGCCTACATTCGCGGTGTGGCCGGCGAACGTTTCTGTGTACGTAACAGCGGCGTGCAGGCCGTGGTAGAAGGCGTGGGTGACCACGCCTGCGAATATATGACTGGCGGCCGGGTGGTTGTGCTGGGCAAAACCGGCCGCAACTTTGCCGCCGGCATGAGCGGCGGCGTGGCCTACGTTCTGGATTGGGACGGCGATTTTGCCACGCGCTGCAATACCCAAATGGTTGATTTGGAAAAACTGGAACTGGCCGAAGAAATTGTGGCCGTGAAAGAGATGATTGAGCGCCACGTGGATTACACCAACAGCGATTTTGGCCGCCGCGTGCTGGCCCAATGGAAGGAAATGGTTCCCAAATTTGTAAAGGTCTATCCTCGCGATTACCGCCGCATGCTGGAAACCATTGCTCAGGTAGAGGCCCAAGGCTTGAGCGGCGAAGAAGCTATTATGACCGCCTTTGAGCAAAACAAAAACGACCAATCCCGCGTTAGCGGAAACTAAATCAGGAATCAGGAATCGGGAGCTAGGAGTCAGAATTTTCCCTCACTTCTAATCCCAAACTCCTAATTCCTGTTCGACAACAGGAGGACACAATGGGCAAACCCACCGGATTTATGGAATTCCCGCGCGAGATTCCCGCAGACCGTGCGCCAACAGAACGAATCAAGGATTGGCAGGAACTTCACCTGCATTTTCCGGACGAAAAACTGAAACAACAGGGTGCGCGCTGCATGGATTGCGGCATTCCCTTTTGCCACACCGGCACTCTGTTGAGCGGCATGGCCGCCGGCTGCCCCATCAACAACCTCATTCCGGAATGGAACGATTTGATTTACCGGGGTTTGTGGCGGCAAGCGCTGGACCGGCTGCACAAAACCAACAATTTCCCCGAGTTTACGGGCCGCGTCTGCCCCGCCCCGTGCGAAGGTTCCTGCACGCTGGGCATCAACGAACCGCCCGTGACCATCAAAAATATTGAATACAGCATCATTGAAAAAGCGTATGAAAACGGCTGGATTGCGCCGCGCCCGCCGCAAAACCGCACCGGCAAAACTGTGGCCGTTGTTGGTTCCGGGCCGGCGGGGCTGGCCTGCGCCGATCAACTCAACCGGGCCGGCCACACTGTGACCGTTTTTGAGCGCGCCGACCGCATTGGCGGGCTGCTGATGTACGGCATCCCCAATATGAAGCTGGACAAAAAGGTGGTTCAGCGCCGCCTTGATTTAATGGCCGCCGAGGGCGTCAACTTTGTCACCAACACAGAAGTCGGCACCGACTACCCCGCCGACCGCCTGCTGGAAGAGTACGACGCCGTGGTGCTGGCCGGCGGCGCTACCAAACCCCGCGACCTGCCCGTGCCGGGCCGCGAACTGGACGGTATCCACTTTGCCATGGATTTTCTGCGGCCCAACACCCAGACACTGCTCGACGGCGCGCCCTCTGATGGTTACATTTCTGCGGCCGGCAAAGATGTGATTATCATTGGCGGCGGCGACACCGGCACCGACTGCGTGGGCACCTCGCTGCGGCAGGGCTGCAACAGCGTCATCCAGTTTGAAATTCTGGATCGCCCCCCCGACGAGCGCCAGCCCGATAATCCCTGGCCGGAGTGGCCCAAAATTTTCCGGGTAGATTACGGGCAGGAAGAAGCCGCCGCCCTGCAAGGGCGCGACCCGCGCTACTACGCCATTATGACCAAAAAATTTGTGGGTGATGAAAACGGCCGCGTCAAGGAAATCCACACGGTTGACATTGAGTGGGTTTTTAACAACGGCAGCCGCCCCGCCATTCAGGAAATTCCCGGCACAGAAAAAGTGTGGCCCACCCAACTGGTTCTGCTGGCGATGGGTTTTTTGGGGCCGGAAGACACACTGCTGGACAAATTGGGCATCGAACGGGATGCCCGCTCAAACGCCAAAGCCGAGTACGGCCGCTTTGAAACCAGCGTGCCCGGCGTGTTTGCCGCCGGCGATATGCGGCGCGGGCAAAGCCTGGTGGTCTGGGCCATCAACGAAGGGCGCGGCGCCGCCCGCGAGGTAGACCGCTACCTGATGGGTGAAACCGAACTACCGTAAACCGGCCGGTTAAATCACCCAAACGGGTAGTGACAAACGCTCATGGCCCGGCTAAAATATCAGTACAGAAACAGCCCCTCAAACGTCCAGACCGGTGTTTGGGGGGCTTTTTTTACCGGCCCGGAGATGCGCCCATGACTGACCCAAATACCCCGTACCCTTCACCGGCTGAAATCGAAGCCGGCGACATGGCTTTTGTGGCCCGCACTACCGGCACGCCCGGCCACGATGTTGTGGCGCTGGCGTTGGAGGCGCTGGGCAATTTGGCTCACCTCGGCGGGAGTAACGCCGGTGACCACCCGGGCGATGGGGCGGGTATGCTCACCCAAATTCCCCACCGGCTGCTCTCCGCCGAAATCACTGATTTGCCCAAACC
>RFJF01000160.1 GCA_003695455.1 Chloroflexota bacterium | reverse complement strand
TGATACGCCCAAAGTTGGAGTTCAGATTTCTGAGTTTTTTAACACGGCAGACCGCTTTTTGTCGTTTGGATTTGCCCGGCCGCTGGCGCTCTCTCCGGCGGTTAGCAGCAGCGTGGTGATGGGTTTTCAAATTACGCCGGATTTAAGCCGCATTGTCCATTTTATTGAAGACCCGTCTATTCCAGAGGTGGTCATCAATGAAACGTGCGAGCGCTGCCCGCTGATTGGAGACCAATGTACCGTTCGCGCGTTTGAGCCGGTTACGCTGAATGCAGAAAAAAAACTGGCCGAACGCAAAGACGCGCTGGCCCAGCTCATTGCGCAATTAAAAGAGTAGTACGCTATTCGGGTAGTTCCAGCAACCCCACCCGCACTGCGGCCAGCACCGCCTGCGCCCGGTTGGGCTGCTGAAACTTGCTCAAAATACGCTTGGCGTGGCTGCGAATGGTTTCTTCGCTCACGTAAAGTTGCTCGGCAATTTCACGGTACGTGCTGGGTGTTGCCATCCAGCGCAGCACTTCCTGCTCGCGGGGGGTCAGCCGCACCTGCGGCACCGGTTTGGCTTTTTGCCGGGCGGTCATTCGGTTGAGCACCCGCCGCGCCAGCGAGGGGTGCAGGTAGGCTTCTCCGCGGGCCACGGTACGGATAGCCTGGGCCAGTTCATCCGGCTCAATGTCTTTGATGACGTAGCCGTCAACGCCGGAGGCCAGTAAATCAAGCACCCGGTCATCAATTTCTACGCCACTCAAAACCAGTACTTTTACGTTGGGCATGGTTTTTTGCAGCGCCTGGGCTGTTTCTGCGCCGTCCATTTCCGGCATGGCAAAATCAAGCAACACCAGATCGGGGTTGAGTTTACGGGCCATTTCAAGTGCAACCACCCCGTTTTCTGCCTCTCCTACCACCTCAAAATCCGGCTCAAGGCGCAACACCATCATTAGTCCCCGCCGAACTACGGCATGGTCATCCACAATCAAAATTTTAATGGTTTGCTCAGCCATACCGATGTCTCCCGTTGAGCGGTACGCGAACCAAAATTTGCGTACCCTGCCCTTCCTGGCTCAAAATATTACAGTTGCCGCCCAACGCCTCAATTCTTTCCTGAATTCCCTTGAGACCAAAATGTTCGCGGTCGCGTTCTCGGGCCAACACCGGTTTGGGGTCAAAGCCCTTGCCTTTATCGCGCACGCTCAAAAACACTTCGGTGGGTTCAACATACAGGTAAACCCGCGCAATGTCTACCCCGGCGTGCTTGGCAGCGTTGACCAGCGCCTCCTGACACACCCGATACAGGCTGCGGCGCAGGGCCGGCGATAAGCCATCAAAATCTCCTTCGATGGTGTAATCAACGCGGAAGATGCGCGAAGGGCAACATTGTTTAACGTATTTGTCTATATCAAGTTTAAACTGTTCTTGTGTGAGTACGGTGGGCCACAAATCCAGCACCGATTGCCGCACCTGCTGCCGCACCTTATCGGCCACGGTGCGCAGTTCAACCAATTCTGAACGCACCAGCTCGACTTGTTTTGGCAACAGTTTGATGCAGGCATCCAGCGTAAAAACAATGCCAAACAATGATTGCGCCACAGTATCGTGAATATCGCGGGCAATCCGGTTGCGTTCTTCCTCAACCGCCAGGCGGCGGGTTCTGTCTATTGTACCCAGCGCCACCGCGGCCTGGCTCACCAGCGATGTTAAAACAGGCCAGCGGTTGTCGTCAATTTCTACTTTTCCGCCGGGCGGCAAATTTAACAGCAGCGCCCCTACGGTTTGCTCCTGCCAAATCATGGGCAGCACAAACCAGTTGCCTGCACCCAGCCAGCCGGTCAGCACGTCATCGGCCACCAGCATTCCATCGGCCGATACGCGCATAACTTGCCGGCGCAACACAGCCTGCGCAATTGGCCCGGCTTCTTCTGCAAGGGGTAACGGGGGGGCTTGCGCCATTTGGTCGCCAAAGGGGGGGTGCATCTGCCAGTTTTCAAGCCGGTTCATTGCCGGATTGACCACTGCCACCACTGCCCGTTCAAAATCAAACTCTTTGGTAACGGCCTTGAGCAACTGCTGCTGCACCGATTGGCTGTCGGGGGCGTGCAGAAAAAGGGTCAGTTCGTGAATCACTTCCAGTTGGTGGTAGGTGGCTGCCAGTTCGGCGTTTTGGCGGGTCAGGTTTTGGTGGGCTGTGGTTAATGATTGATGCGCCTGCCGCAATTGGCTCAAAATGATAAACAGGCTGCCAAACAACAGGGTCACCAGCCAGGCCAACCCCAGTTGGGTAAGCAGTTGGCCCGGTTCAATGACAATAGAAGGATATGTCCATCGGGCTACAAACAGGGTGAGTGGATACAGCACAGAAAACGCCACAACGGTCAACAGCACGCCCCGCCCCTGATGAAACAAAGCCCCCATCAACAAAGGACTCAGGGCATACAGCGTAAAAGGGCTGCGCGTTGCACCGCTAAAGGTGAGCAAAACAATCACCAGCAGCAGGTCAATGCTCAGAAAAATGGGCTTTTCAAACAGCCTCAATTTAAATGGAACGTGCAAAACGGTGATTAATACGGTGCTACCCAAAGAAATCAGCAGCAAAATTGAGAGTGACACGCCCGGCACAATCACATCGGTTGCAAAGATGAACAGCAACATAGCCAGCAACAGGCTGGCCCAGCGATAAATCAGCAGAAAAAGATAAAGCGGACGTTCTGCAGAAAAGAAATTTAAATTTGCCAGCGACGGTAATTTAGCAAACATTGCTGCCCAAAAAGCGGATTTCAACGTTGATCCACCACATTCAACCGTCCCATCATATTCATATTTGGTGATTCGGCAAGATTCCGGGGCGGCTGCTACCAGAATTCACCCCGGCGGGGGAGTGCTCTTTCACCCCGGTGGGTGAAAAAAAATTCACCCCGGCGGGGAGTTTAACTTTGCCTCAACGGGTGACGACTTTTGCCGCCGGTTTTGGTAGCATAAGTACGTAAGTAACATCACGCTATGTATGGTAGCCAGGCACACTCAACGATGAGCCAACCTACACTCCAAACCAGTGTAATCAGAATAAAAGTCTTCACCTGCATTCCGTGCCAGGCGACAGCGACTATTGACTTGCCCTGTTTCCCTCTCCGGACAAGTCAATAGTCGCTTTTTTTAGCACCAAAGCAAAACCTAAATAACCAAATAAACTTTCACAAAGGGGTTGAACTTATGAGCAACAAAGAAGTATCGGGCGTTAGCGAAGCCGCAATTGCTGTTCACTGGCAGGAAGAGGATTACTACCACCCTTCCACTGAGTTTATTGCTCAGGCCAACATGACGGACAAAAGCATTTATGACCGCTTTAGCCTGGATAATTTTCCGGAATGCTGGAAAGAGTACGCCGACCTGCTGGATTGGGACAAATACTGGCACACCACGCTGGATACCAGCACCGCACCGGAATACAAATGGTTTGTGGGCGGCAAGATTAATGCCAGCTACAACTGCATAGACCGGCACCTGGGCGAAAACCAAAACAAGGCCGCCCTGCTCTACGTGCCGGAACCGGAAGACGAAGCCCACCAGGCCATTACCTACCGTGAACTGTACGTGCGGGTCAATGAAATGGCCGCCCTGCTGC
>RFJF01000159.1 GCA_003695455.1 Chloroflexota bacterium | reverse complement strand
GGCTCAGCGTCACGCTGATGACCGCCGGGCCGTTGTCCTCAATGACGCTGAAGGCGGCGCTACTGAAATCGGCAACCGGCGGGTCATCGTCATCCAGAATGGTCAGCACGGCTGCCGTCGGCGAGGCCACCACTGCGCCGGTTGCGCCGGTCAGGCTCAGATTGACGGTTTCGTTGGGCTCGTCAATGGTGTCGGCGGTAACAGGCACAGTAAAGGCCGCCGTGGTCTGCCCCGGCGCAAACGTAAGCTGGCTGTTGACCGGCGTAAAATCGGTGCCGGGGGTGGCGCTGCCGCTCGCCGTGCTGCGGTAATTCACGGTGACGGTTGCCAGCGGCGCGGCGGTGAGCGTCACCGTAATCAGGGCTGGGCCGTTGTCCTCTACCACACTGGTCGCGGCACTGCTGAACGCGGCGCGCGGCAGAGAAACCGTGGTGGCGGCGCTGCTGCTGTTGGGCGCGGGGCCGGATTCCACGTTGTCGGCGGTGTTGGTCAGGCTGATGGCGGCAGTGTTGGTGAACACCGTATCCTGCGTGAGCAGCGGGTCAACCGTGCCGGTCACGGTGATGGTCCCGCCTTCGGACGGGGCCAGATCGGCCACCTGCCAAACGTTGCTCACCGCACCGGTGGGGGTAATGGCAGCGCCGCTGTTCGAGATGGAAACGTTGGTCAGCGTCACCGGGATGATGTCGGTCAGTACCACGCCGGTGGCCGCGTGCGGCCCCAGATTGGCATACGTCACAGTGTAAGTAATGCTCTGGCCGGGCAGCACCGGAGTCAGCGGCGACACCGTTTTGTTGATGCTCAAATCAACCCGCGCCTCCACCGTGCTGGCCACCGAGCTGGTGACCGGCGACGGCGTCTGGCTGCTGGTGACGGCTGCCGTGTTAATCAGCGAAGTGTTGTGTGCCAGCGCCGCGCTCACCGTGACACCAAATGTCACGGTCAACTGTTGGCCCCCGGCCAGCGTCATCCCACTGGCGATGACCGGCGGGGTACCGGACGCGCCGCCCACCGAACCCGGCTGAATGGTCACGCTGCCGGAGATGAATGTGACATCCGCTGACAGCGTATCAGAGATGGTGACGTTGCCCGCCGTGCCCTGCCCGCTGTTTGAGACCACCACGGTGTATGTCAGTTGCGTGCCGCCGGCTACCGGCTCCGGCGAGGCCAGTTTGGTAACGGACAGCACCGGCGTGACCACGCTCAAAATTTGTTGGGCCGTGGCAGTGAAACCGCAGGTATCAGTGACGGTCAGGGTGGCGGTAAAGGTGCCGGCGCTGGCGTAGGTGTGACTGGCGGTGCTGCCGGAGGCGGTGGTGGTATCGCCAAAATCCCACTGCCGGGCGACCAGCGGCCCGCCGTTGGTGGTGCTGGTATCGGTGAAAGAGATGGTGTCGCCCAACGTTACGCTCAACGCCGATACGTCAAATGCGGCGTTGATGGTGGGCGGGCTGAGAACAGACAGCACATCCGGCCCCGCCCCGGATGTGGCTCCCTCGTTGCTGCTGGTCACACGGTAGCCCGTGTTCAGCAGCGATGACTCGCAGGTGGTGATGGTGAAGGTGGCAGTCTGCTCCTGCCCGGTCAGCACGGTGGGAATGGTCAACTGCACCGCGTTATCGGCCGGAAAGTACGTGCCGCCGGAAAGGTAGTTAGCCCCGGTGGGTAGGGTATCGCTGACAACCACGTTGGTAGCCGCCGAGGTGCCGCTGTTGGAAACGGTTACGGTGTAAGTGTACGGCGCGCCAATAATGCCGCCGCCCGGCAGGTTGACGGCTTCGGCCGGGCCGTAGCCAATAAAATTGTCAATCATCGAGCGGTACTGCGAGGTAATCCAGCCGCTGCTGCGCACGGTGGTTGCCACGCGCACTTCATCCAGCAGGCCGTCAAAGGCCCGGTCTCCGGCAAACGGCGAAACGTTGCCAATCCGCAGCGAGTTTGGCGCGTCAGATACCGCGCTGCCAAACGGCGCTACATCGTTCAGCAGGGTTTGCGGCGCGGCGTTAATGGTAATAGACGGGTCGTTGGCTGCGCCGTCGCTGTAGGTGACGGTGACAAACTGCCACTGGTTGAATTGTATTTGCGATGAGGTGACCACCCAGCCGCCGGAAATCCCTGAGTATCCGCGGTTGAAACGCAGGCTTTGCCGGTTTTTGTCCAGTTCAAACGCCCAGCCGTTGGTGGCGTCGTTGTTGGTGGATTTATCGGCAATGCGGCCAAACTGGTCGTGTCCCAGGCTGCGGGGATTGATCCAGGCTGAAACCGTGCCGCCGCCGGAAAAGATGTTGTCCAGGCTGGCATCGGAGCCAACGTCAATGTAGTCATTGCTGCCATCATAATTCTGGGCGTTATCAATTTGGCCGTTGGGTGAGGTGGTGGGCAGGTGAACTACTGACGTGCCGTGGTTACCAAAGCCAGACGAATCGAGGAAGCCGCTGTCCATGTGCCACACGCCCTTGAAACTGCCGTCCCAAACGGCCGCCGGGTTTTGTCCGTCCGGAGCAGTGGGGTTGCCGTAGTAGAGCCAGATATAATCGGTGGATGACGAGGCCGGGATGTTAGGCACTTTGACCCACACCTGCGAGGTTCCGGTTTCATCCCAGCGGTCAATTTCGTGGGGCAGCAGAGTACCGTCGGGGTCTACAAAGCGGATGTCCTGACCGGCGTTTTGTGTTTGGGCGTAGTCAATCCGGCTGCTGTTGAGCGTGACCAGCACCGGAAAATCGTTCACATCTTCGGCCACGGTGTTGGTAAAGACCAGTTTGATTCGCCGGGTCCAGTTGCTGGCGCCCTGTTTGGTTACAGACAACACCGGGCCGGCTGTCAGCGGTGCGCCGTGCGCGGGCTGGGCTGTTGCCATAATAAACAGCAGCGCCAGGGGAAAAAGCAACCCTGACGCTATGGCTATAAATATCCGTTGGAATGCTGCTGTGTTCATACGTGTATTCAACGTGGCATCATCAAACTGACCGGGCGCCTATACTAATGTCTGGATTATAGGGATTTAGATACGCTTTTACCAATCTTGCCGGTAAATTTTAAGCCGGAATCCGGGCGGTGGTACAATTTTGCTATCAATTTACAGTGATACTCACTGTCACGGAATTTGAATCTGCCCGGCCGTCATTGGCAACATAGGTGAAGCTGTCGGTGCCGGTAAAGCCGGGGTTGGGGGTGTAAGTGAACCCGCCGTCTGCCGCCAGTGACAGGCTGCCCGAGAGCGTCAGGGTTTTGGTAATGGCCGTCAGGGTGGTGTTGTCCACATCGGTATCATTGCCGAGCACACCGGGAGCGGTGATGAGCAGCGGCGTATTTGCCGGGGTAGTGTAGCTGTCTGGCGCAGCCACGGGTGGGTCATTGATGGGAATGAGGGTGACGGTGATGGTGGCGGTGGCAGATAGCAGGCCATCAGAGATGGTGTATGTAAACACGTCGGTGCCGGCAAAGTTGGGGTTGGGGGTGTACTGCACAATGGTTTGACCGGGATTGGTGGTTGCGCTGCCGTTGGCCGGATTAGCGACTGCAATCACCTTTAAGCGGTCGCCGTCAGGGTCTGTATCATTGAGCAGCACGTTAATCACCTCCGAGGTGTCCTCGGCGGTGACGGCGGTATCATTTACGGCCACCGGCGGGTCGTTGACCGGAGCCACGGTAACGGTAACGGTGGCGGTATCCTGCAAAATGCCGTCAGAAATGGTGTAAGTGAAAATATCGGTGCCGTTAAAATTGAGTGTGGGCGTGTACACAAGGTTGGCGCCGGTATTGAGAATGAGGCCATTGGCCGGCACCCCCACCGCGGTGATGGTTAGCGGGTCGTTGTCGGGGTCAGAGTCATTGTTCATAACCGGCAGGGTGGCCGGGGTGTCTTCTGTGGCGGGCAGCGAATCATCCACGGCAATGGGGGCATCGTTCAAGGCAATAACAACCACGGCAACGCTGCCGGTGGCGCACTGGTTGTTGGTGTCGCAAATCCGGTACTCAAAACTGTCGGCACCGCTAAAATTGGGGTTGGGTGTGTAGGTTACTTCTCCGGTGGTGGTGTTAACGGTAACGTTGCCATGGCCGGGGTTTGTTATAATCAGCAGCGAACCAAAAACCAGCGAGCCATCGCCGGCCAGGTCATTTTGCAGAACGTTGTACGTCAGCGAGGAATCTTCAGGCAAGCTGAAGCTGTCATCAACAGCGGTGGGGGGCTTGCTGACGCTGGTAGGAATGGGGGTGAACGTAGGCGTAGATGTGGGAATGGAGGTAGGCGTGCGCGTGGGGCTGGGTGTTCCCGTTGGCACAGTTGTTGGCGACGGTGTGGCTGTTGGAACACCGACAGTCGGTTTGGAAGTAGGGGGCGGGCTGGTGGGCAACGGAGTTGGCGTGGGCCTGCGGGTTGGCGAAGCGGGTACAGATGTTGCGGTGGGCAGCGGTGTTGCGGTTGGCGTAAAAGTGGGCAGCGGTGTGGCCGTAACCACAATAACGGCCGTGCCTGGCGTGATGAAAACCTGAACGGGCGTGATGCCGGGCAGCAGCGCCACCACCGCCGAACCGGCGCTTCCCGCGGCAGGTGTAGCCAGCAGTGCAGCTTCGTCGCGAGCCAGTTCGTCCATCAACCGGTCCCGGTCAATGGGTGAAAGGGCTATCGGTTCACTGGGGCCGTAGTCGGCGCTGAATCTGGCTCTGACCCCGCCCAAGATGGTATCCCGGTCAATATAAAGCAACGCGCTTTGCGATGAGCAGACCACGCACACAAAACTGAGCAGCAAGAACAGCACAGCAATCAGCACCCGCTGCCAGTTTACCTGCTCTCTGTTTTCTTTGTGTGGCATTTGTTGATCTTGCATGGGCCGGAATTTAACTTGATGTGTCTTCTTTGGTGGTGGGCGTAATGGTAGCCAGCGAGAAGCTGAACTTGCTACCCTGGTTTAGTTTGCTTTCCATCCAGATTTTTCCGCCGTGCGCTTCTACAATGGCTTTGCTGGTATACAACCCCAGGCCTGCGCCGCTAATTTCAAACGTGTGCTCTTCGTGAATGGCCCGGAAAAAACGCCGAAACAGGAATCGCTGATTTTCCGGGGATATGCCAACGCCAGAGTCTTCAATATCCACCTGCACCGACCCGTTTTCCTGTGAGACATTAACCACAACGTTACCGCCGGGCAGGGTGTAATTGTGAGCATTTTTAATTAAATTGTGCAGTACTTGCGCCAACCGTTGTTGGTCGCCTTTTACCCAAATTTCTTCAGCGGGAATTCTGGCTAAAAATTGTACGTTTCGTTCTTTCATTTTGTGGTCCCAGTGGGCCACTTCTTCTTGCAGCAGTGCTTTAAAGTCTAGCGGCTCCTGGTCAATTCCCAAAGTTCCGGCGTTGATTTGTGAGAGATCAAGCATTTGTTGAATAATTTCCAGCAGGTCATCCACGTTGGCGCCAATAGTGTCAATAAATTCAATCTGACGCATATCCAGTTTGTCGGCGGCGGTCAGTTTTAGTAACTCGTTGTACCCCTTGATGGCCGTCAGCGGCGTTCTGAGTTCGTGAGACATGCTGGTGATGAAATCGTCCTTCAGCTTTTCAGACTCATACTCGCGGGTAACATCTCGCAGCACAACTACGGTTCCCAGCCGCTCACCTTCGGCGGTGACAACCGGCGCAGACAGGGCGCTGAACATTCGGGTTCCGGCCTCAAGCCGGCGCGTTTCTCTAAATTCAAAACTGCGCAAATATTCCAGCAACGATGCCGAGATTTGTTCATGTTCCAGGGTAATGGGTTCTGCCTGGTTTGCGTGCTGTAAAGAATTTCTTAAAAAATTTTCTTCCAGCACCTGCAGCATTTGTTCTGCCGCCGGATTTTTTACAACAATGCGCCCTTCGGTGTCTTGCACTACCACACCATCGGCAATACTGTTGAGAATGGCGGTGAGCCGGCTGGCTTCTTCTTCACGCGCTTTCAGCAGTTGCTGCAATTCGGCGGTCATTTCATCAAACGTGGTAGCCAGAATGCCAATTTCGTCGTCACGTTTTACGCCGGTTCGCTGGTCCAGATTTCCCTTGCGGATAGCCAGCGATGTTTGCACCAACTGTAAAATGGGCTGGCTGATGCGCCGGGAAACCACATATCCAACCCCAAATACAGTTACCACGCCCACAGAAAAGAGTGCAATCAGGTAATTTCTGCTTTGGTCGGTGGCGCTGGTAATAAAATTGGTGGGCAGCGCCACCGCGTATACGCCAAACGTTTGGTCTCTGAGCCGGAACGGCGCGTAGGCCAGCCGGTAGCCCTGCCCCCGAACCGAGATTGATTGCGTGTCTTCCGGAGAAAGCCCCGGATTGTCGGGGTCCGGAAGGCTGGCCTGGTCCAGCAACGTCACATCCTGGTTTGCAATCACTTCCTGGTAGCGTTCGGGCGTGAAAAAGAAAAAGAGATCAGATAACGTTTGTTTGTCTAAAGGAAATGTTGAGGCCAGCACCTGCCCGGACTCATCAAATAACACCAGGTTTGCCAACGCCAGATTTTGCAGTATTGCCAGTTCGTGGTGCAAATAGGTGCCAACCAGCGCCGCGCCCACCACGCCTTCGGTGGTTTGGATGGGGCCAACGGTGTAAATAATCAGGTTGCCGGTGTCCGGTTCTTTGACTATCTGCACCGATTTGAAGCCTTCGGGATCAGACAGAACCTGCGCCACTGCATCCATATCCAGGTAATTGCCACCACCGTTAAATGTGGTGTTAATAAATACCTGCCCGCCTTCGGCTTCGCGCTGCAACCGCAGCAGTTCTGTACCTTGCGTATCTACCAGAATCAAGCTGTCAATGAGCTTGGAGTTGACCATCACCGGCGAGACCAGCTCGTTGAGTGCGTCGGCGTCGCGGTTGATCAGGGCATCGGCCACACCGATAATGTTGACCACCAGCCGTTCAACCTCAAGCCGGTTGCGCTCACGGTTGACAACTTCATCACTCACAACCTGGGCGGCTTCCCGGAGTTGGTTTTTTAGCCGGGCTTCAAAGGAACCCGCCACCAGCCGCACCACTACAAAAATCCCAAATGCGGCCAGAATCAGGGTAAGTACCGCGTAAGGGAGAATAATTTTTCTACTAATGCTGGATGTGAAAAATCCAAACAGCTTTTTAATCCATTCCAGCAACACGGTTATTTTCCAAATATCAATACAATTGGTACAAGCAGATTAGACTGTGCAACAACCGCAAGGTTACTTCACAGTGTTGGGTTTGTGGTATAATCAGCCAAAACCGGCTGATTTGCCGCCTCTAAAAAGTACGCCTGAACTCAGGAGAACCTTAAATTTATGTACAGTTTAGATGATACCATAGCAGCTATTGCAACGTCAATAGGCCAAAGTGGTGTAGGAATTATCAAGCTCAGCGGCCCCCAGGCGCCGGCCATTGCCCGCCAGATTTTCAGGCCGGCCCGCCACACTACGATTTTTAAGCCCCACCGGTTGCACTACGGAACCATTGTTGACCCGGATTCAGGCCAAATACTTGACGAAGCGCTGGTGGTGCACATGCCGCAACCCCACAGTTACACCCGCCAGCACGTGGTAGAAATTCAGGCCCACGGCGGTGTTGTGCCGCTGCGCCAAATTTTGCAACTGGTATTCAGTTTGGGCGCTCGCCCGGCAGAGGCCGGCGAAATGACGCTGCGCGCTTTTCTCAACGGCCGGCTGGATTTGGCGCAAGCCGAGGCCGTGCTGGATATAATCGAGGCCAAAACCGACGCGGCGCTGCGGGTGGCTACCGGGCAATTGAGCGGCGGCCTGTCGGCGGAGGTGTCTGAACTCCGGGCGTTGCTGCTGAACCAGTTGGCTTTTTTGGAAGCCAGCATTGACTTTGTGGAGGATGAAATTCCGTTTCAGGACATTACCGGCCCTCTCTTTAGAGTCTCTGAACGGCTTGAAAAGTTACTGAAAAGCGCCGACCGCGGGCTGATTTACCGGCAGGGCGTTAAGGCGGCTATTGTGGGCCAGCCCAACGTGGGCAAAAGCAGCCTGCTCAACGCCTTGCTGCGCGGCAACCGGGCTATTGTAACCAGCATCCCCGGCACCACCCGCGATACGCTGGAAGAAACCGCCAATGTGGGCGGCATTCCACTGGTGCTGGTTGACACAGCCGGAATCCGCGCCAACAGCGGCGACGAGGTTGAACGCATTGGCATCGAACGGAGCCGGGCCGCGCTGGCCCAGGCCGATATTGCCCTGCTGGTGGTAGATTCTGCCACCCCGCTCAATTCCGCCGATTGGGAAATTGAGCAATTGGTGCGTGGCAAACCGGCGCTGCTTGTCATTAACAAAACCGATTTGCCGGCGGCGGCAACGTTTGAACCTCCGGCAGACTTTTTGCCGCAGGCATCGCGTGTCCGGATTTCGGCCACTACCGGGCAGGGTGTTGAGCAACTGGAAGCCGCTGTTGAATCGCTGGTGCTGGGCGGGCAAGTTACGTCGGCCGATACGCCGCTGATGAGCAACCCCCGGCACAAGGCGTTGATTCAGCGGGCGCTTTCAAGCACCCGTTCGGCCATTGCGGCCCAGCAATCCGGCCTGACGCCGGATTTGGTTTCAATTGATGTGCGAGACGCAGTGGAATCGCTGGGAGAAATTACAGGGGAAACAGTTACAGAAGATTTGCTGGACACCATTTTCAGCAACTTCTGCATTGGCAAGTGAGTTAGAATTTAGCCAGACTGCTCAACGCCACCCGCACTTTTTCTTCTACCGAGTCATTTTTTACGGCGTCTGGCAGCTGTTGCAGCGCACTTTGGGCTTCAACAACGCTGTAACCCAGCGCGGTCAGCGCGGCAATCACCTCGCCGTCGGTATCGCTAATGGCCGGCGTGGCGGCAGTAAAAATATCCTCAAACCCAATTTTATCTTTCAACTGGAACACAATTTGTTTGGCTTTTTTTGCGCCAATGCCCGGCACACGGGTCAGAATTCCCGCCTCGCCGCTGGCTACGGCCTGGCGCAGTGTTTCATCGGGAATGTGCGACAAAATAGCCAGCGCCACTTTGGGGCCAATGCCCTGCACTTTGAGCAGTGTGCGGAACATTTCCAGTTCATCCCGGCTGGGAAAACCAAACAGAGTCAACTCCTGTTCACGCACGTGCAGATGGGTGAAGATTTGCGTGTGCATGCCCACATCCAGCAGGTCAAGCAGAGTTGTGGGAGCCAGCACCACGTACCCCACGCCGCCAACGTCAATCAGCGCGCTGTCTTCGGTTTTGTCAATAATCTCGCCCCGGAGCGAACCAATCATGGGCAATTACCAATGACAATTACGAATTATCAGTGAACAATGAACAAATCTCAAACTCACCCAACCCCAAACACTCAACAAACGCTATAAACTC
>RFJF01000158.1 GCA_003695455.1 Chloroflexota bacterium | reverse complement strand
TTGGGGTGGCTGTCAACGCATTGATTTGTTGCGGCGCACCTAACACCGGTTCAAAGTGGCGCCCGCCATCGGTAGAGTGCCATAAGCCTGAACCCTCTGAACCGGCCAGCACCAGTCCGCCGGTGTGAAAATCGGCGGCAACGGCCAGGGTTTGAAACAAACCTGCTGCGCCTGTACATCGCCGCCAACCCAGCCCCCCGTTGGGAGAGCGATAAACCCCTTCTTCTGTGGCGGCAAATACAATGTCCCACTGCGGCCACGCTCCGGCAGGAGGAGAGGGCGCCCAGGCCAGGGCCAGAATAGTGTAATTCTGTAGACCAAAATTACAAGCTGCCCAATTCTGCCCCCGATCAATACTGCGAAGAACACCTGCTCCTTCGGTCCCGGCCAGAATCACACCATTTTCCTTTATCCGGGGCGCAGGCGACAGGCACAGCGCGGGCGAGTCTATCTCGTCCAACCAGGCAGCTTGCCAGTGAAGGCCTTCGTTCAGGCTAAAGGCTATTCCGTGCGGTGTTCCGCCTGTCAAAATGCAATTATCAACAACTGCACAGCAGGAGAGTTGTTGCTGAGGCTGGGGAACAACCGCCCATAAATCATCTTTCTTTTTGAACAAACCGTCAGGCCCGGCGGCCCACAGTCCACATTCTGAATTTGAGAGAGAGAGAATTATCGGCATTTTAAGGGGTTATTCCATACTTTCTGGTGGATTTTTGCGATAAACGATGGTGTTTGTGGTTAACGCCATCATTGCGCCACTGGCTGCTGTGCGAACTGCGGCACACAAAACATCTGCCGCATCTACAATACCGGCTTGATACGCATTGACCAGTTGGCCGGTTAAAACATTAAACGTAGTGGACGGCCCACTTTGAGCTACCTGATGCATTATCCAGCCTGTTTCGGCAATATGGGCATTGGTCAGCAGTTGCCGCAAAGGAACAGATAAAACCCGCTCAACAAGTTGTACCCCCAAAGCGGCCTCGCCGTTAAGTTGAATATCTTTCAGCGCGGGCAGGCAATGATACAAGGCTGCCCCGCCACCGGCAACAACCCCGCCTCGTTGAGCCGCCGACAAGGTTCTTAAGGCGCGTTTGGTTTGAGCGCGTAGTACTTTGCGTGTTTGTTGGCTGGTTGCGCCAAGTTTTAATTCGCCCACACCGCCGGAAAGAGCAGCCAGGCGTTTGATTAGAGGCAAACGGTTATCATCGGTTGGTGAGAGGGCTGTTAGCCGGTGGCGCAGATGCTCTATTTGGCGCTGAACAGCAGGATTGGTTTGGGTGTTTGGTATCACCTGCAATGTGCCGGCAGAAATTTCAACCCGCCGGGCATATCCCAGGTCATCGGGCTGCACATGGGCCGGCGCGCGTTCATAATTACGCCCCAGCAAGGTGGCCCCGGTTAGCAATTCCAGGTCGGTCAGGGCAGATTGTTTCTCACTGCCGTTCAAGGTGAGATTTACTGCAACCAGCGATAATTTCTCTTGCAGGGCTTCTTTATTTGCCACCAGAACGTTTAAAGCTGTCCCGCTAATGTTGGGTGAGAGAATAGCCAGACTTTTTTGACCCCGTTGCAGCGCGACTTCC
>RFJF01000157.1 GCA_003695455.1 Chloroflexota bacterium | reverse complement strand
TATGCCCAAAAATCGGCCAGCGAATTTATTGTGCTGTCTCACGCCCAGCCCCACTCGCTGGCCCACGTGTACCAAAAGGCGCGCGCCGGCAGGCCCATCCCCATTCATGAAAAACCTGAAATTTTGCAAACGCTGACCTATGGCAAAAGTTACACCGACCAACGCAGCGTGATTTCAGAGGGCGCGCCCGTGGTGCGCGAAACCCTGCCGGTCTACTTTCCGCCGGTCACCGTGCCCAATTACCCCACACCGCTGGCGCTTGAGCCACTGGCGCAGAAACCGCATGTCATCGCCGCGCTGATTATTGTAACCAACCTGATTGAACACGAACGCCACAAATTTCGCAGCAAAGTGTACCGCAAAGAGCTGCGCAAGTTACAGGCCATGCTCATTTCCGGCCTGGCCGTGGGCGCAGAAGATTTGGACCCGTTTGACGAGCAGGACGGCATTTTGTTTGTGGACAACAGCGGCATCATTCGCTACGCCAGCGGCATTGCCGTTAATTTGTACCGCCGGGTGGGGTTTATTGACACGCTGGTGGGCCGGCAGTTGAATGAACTGGACACCAATGATGAAGAACTTCGGCGCGATGCGCTAACCCAAAAACGCAGCCTGCAACTGGAGGCCGAAGAGAACAACCGCTACTGGACCCGAAAGGCCATTCCGGTAATCAATTACATTCCGCGCCATTTTAACCTGATTGACCGGCTGAAGCGGATAAACCGGCCCAGAGAAAGCGGCGTGCTTATTTTGCTGCATGATGATACCGAAACGCGGCGGCAGGTTGAAGAAATCCGCATAAAAAACGCGATGATTCAGGAAGTTCACCATCGCGTAAAAAACAATTTGCAGACCATTGCCGGCCTGCTGCGGATGCAAATCCGGCGGGTGGAGTCAGAAGAGGCCCGGCAGGTACTGGACGAGGCGCTGGGCCGGATTCTCAGCGTGGCCGTTATTCACGAATTCCTTTCGAGCGGCGGCTCAAATATTATCAACATCAAAGAAGTGTGCGGCCGGATTGTAACCCAATTTCAGCAGGGAATGCTCAACCCCGAAAAGCAAATCCGGCTCACACTGCACGGCGATACCATTTACCTGCCCGCCCGGCAGGCAACCGCCTGCTCGCTGATTATCAATGAACTGCTGCAAAATTCTGTAGAGCACGGTTTTGAAAGCAAACATTCGGGGATGATTGCCATCAATTTGGAAGATAGCGGCGATGAGGTTATCATTACGGTGTCTGACAATGGCGACGGCGTCCCCGATGATTTCGATTTTGGACAATCAAACAGCCTGGGATTGCAAATTATCAAGATTCTGGTTGAAAGCGACCTGAAAGGCTCGATTGTGCTTGGCAAAGGAATTGACGGTGACGGTCTGACCGTAAAAATTGAATTTCCCAAATCTATATTTGAAGGTGAAGAAGGATGGAAAGAACACGTATCATTGTAGCAGACGATGAATCAATCGTTCGCGCCGATTTGAAAGAAATGTTGACCAACCTGGGGTACCTGGTGGTAGGTGATGTGGGCGACGGCCAAAGCGCCGTTAACCTGGCCCGCGAACTGAAACCCGATGTGGTGCTGATGGACATTAAAATGCCCAACATGGACGGCATTGAAGCAGCCAAAATTCTCACCGCCGAAAAGATTGCGCCGGTAGTTTTGCTGACCGCATTTGGGCAAAAAGAACTGGTAGAACGCGCCAAAGAAGCCGGCGTGGTGGGCTATCTGGTCAAGCCCTTCCGCGAAGCCGACCTGATGCCGGCCATTGAGGTTGCCCTTTCTCGTTTTGCCGAATTCCGCGAAGTCAGCCAGGAAGTGGCCGATTTGCAAAATGCCCTTGAAACCCGCAAACTGGTGGAACGGGCCAAAGGTATTTTGATGGACACGCAGGGCATTGAAGAAAATGAGGCGTTCCGCAAAATCCAGAAAATGAGTATGAACACCCGCAAAGCCATGCGAGAGGTAGCAGAAGCCATTATTTTGGCGCACCAAACCGCAGGTTAATTTTTATTTGCACTGATGACTAAATGACCACGCTTCGCATTGCACTGGCCCAGATTAATGTGACCGTTGGCGATATTGGCGGCAACGTGGGCAAGATCAAAGAAAATTTGGCGCGGGCCCGGCAGCAACAAGCCGATGTTGTGGTGTTTCCGGAATTGACCGTAGCCGGCTACCCGCCGGAAGATTTGCTGCTGAAACCGGGTTTTGCCGCGGCCAACCGGCAGGCGTTGCAGGATTTGCTGCCGCACACACAGGGTTTAACAGCCATTGTTGGTTTTGTAGACCGGCGAGACGACCTGTACAACGCCGTAGCCGTACTGCACAACGGCGAACTGGCGGGCATTTACCACAAATCGTTTTTGCCCAACTACGCCGTTTTTGACGAAGACCGCTACTTTGGCCGGGGCGATACCCCCATTCTGTTCAACCTGACAGGCGTCGCAGAGCAACGCGGCGCCTGTTTTGGCGTAAGCGTGTGCGAGGACATTTGGTACCCTGCCGGCCCGCCGGAAGCACAGGCCGCCGCCGGCGCCGAATTGCTGCTCAACATTTCGGCCTCGCCGTATCAGAGCGGCAAGATTGCCGGCCGCGAGCGGATGCTTTCTACCCGCGCCGCCGACAACGTGGCCATTGTGGCCTTTTGCAATCTGGTGGGCGGGCAGGATGAACTGGTGTTTGACGGAACCAGCCTGATTATTGATGAGCGGGGCAATGTGCTGGCCCGGGGTAAATCGTTTGCAGAAGATTTTATTGTGGCCGACCTGAACGTGGGCAACGTGTTCCGCC
>RFJF01000156.1 GCA_003695455.1 Chloroflexota bacterium | reverse complement strand
GGTCGCGGTAGTAGCGGGGCCGGTAGGCGGTGTAAGTGCGGGTAAACAAAAAGCCCGGCGCAATAAAAAACAGCAGCAAAATGATGCTTTCAAGATTGAGGTTGAGGCTCATTAACGTTTCCGGAATTTGCGCAGCGGCCAACTGTTCAGGTCGTCGGAAAAGGCCACGCTTTGCAGCGCCCCTGCCGCCCGGATAACCTGCGCTTTGGCTTTTTCTTTGGCTTCAAGCAGATTGAACGCCTCGCCCACCACATCCAGGATTTTCTGAAAATTATTGGCCAGCACGCTTTTATCAATAAAGTCAAAGGCGTTGTACGCTTCTTCGGCCTCTGTCCGGATATCGTGCTCAGCGTAGCCGGTAAGCACAATGGCGTTAATGCGGTGTTCGGCCAGCGCTTTGAGCAACTCCATGCCCTGCCGGTCATTTTCGTCGGTGGGGCTGAGCCGCAAATCAACAATTACCAGTTCCACCTCGCCGCGCCGGATGACCTCCATGGCGGCTTCGTAACTGTCTACCGTCTCAACCTCGTAACTGCTTTTCAGAATGGATTGTAACTGCGCCCGCCAGTCCGGCACATCATCCACTACCAAAATTCTTTTGCGCATGGCGTATCCTCCAACCCGGCATCTTACCCTATTTCAAAGAAGAACGCAACGACGGCGGATCGCACGGCAGCACCACCGTAAATGTGGTACCCCTGCCCGGCACGCTCTCGACGGTAATCTCGCCATTTTGCTGTTCCAGAAAGGTTTTTACCCACCACAAACCAAAGCCCAGCCCGTTTTTGGTGGTGGTAAAAAACATATCAAAAATCTTTTGCTGATTCTCGGCTGGAATGCCCGGCCCGTTGTCTGTAATTTGAATCGAAACCCGATTGTCGCCGACCGAAAATGTGGCTACGCGAAGAAAACTGCCGGGCCGGCCCGCCATTGCCCGTACTGCGTTCGACATCAGCTCCACAAATACATCTACCAGCAAATCACTGGTGGTCACCGTGGGCAAACCGGAATCAAGGTGCAACATCAAGTTGATGTCCGGTGGAATTTCAACCAGTTCCACTGCCCGCTCTACCAGCGCGTTCACATCGTGAACGGCGGTGGGGTTTTTGCGGAAGCGACGCAGCAGCACCTCGGCCATTTCCACGGTGTACAGCGAGTTGCGCTCGATGCGCCCCAGGTTGTCGTCAATGTCGGCCCGCAGTTCCGGCGGCATTTCTACTTCTTGCAGCAAATGCCGGGTGTGCTGCGCGGCAATGGGTACCAGCGCCGTGCTGTTGTTAATGCGGTGCGCCAGCGTGGCGGCAGCTTTGCCCAGCACCGCCCATCGCTCCGAGGCAATACGCTGGGCCTGCGCCTCGCGGATGGCGCGGTTGGCTTGGCGCAGGGCCTGGTACTGGCGCGCATTTTGAATGGCAATGGCCGTTGACGAGGCCACCAGCGTGAGCAATTGCACATCCTCTTCCACAAAATCGGTGTCTTTGTTGAGCAGTTCCACCACACCCACAATTTTGCCGTTTGCCACCAGCGGCACGGCAATGAGCCGGTTGGTCAAAAAACCGGTCAGGTCATCGGCCACCGATGACCAGGCCGGGTGTTTGCGGGCCTCGTTGGCAATAACGGGCAGGCCGGTTTTGGCTACCTCGCCCACAATGCCCTGGTCGGGGGGCATCACCAGCCCGGTCATTTCCTTCAACTCGTTGCCTTCGCTATCGTACGCCAGTTGGAACACCACCCGCTGCCGTTCCTCGTCAATCAGCGCCAACGAGCCGCACTCGGCGCCCACAATTTCTGCCGTGCGGGCCAGCAGCAATCGGGGAATTTGCTGCGCGTCGAGCGTGCCGGACACCAGCCGGCTGATTTCGTTGACAACCCGCAGGTTGCGGCTGAACTGCACGGTTTTATCGTACAGGCGTGCATTTTGAATGGCAATTGCCGCCCAGTCGGCCAGGGCCCAGAGCAAATTCTGGTCATTTTCTGTGAATCCCCGCGTTTGACGCCGATTGTTCACGCCCAGCACACCAATTACCTCGGCGCCAAAACTGACCGGCACGTTCACCAGCGAGTTAACCGACAGGCCGGTTTTAAACTTGAGCGGCCCCTGCCCCCGAGACAGAATGACCGGCTCGCCGCTTTCCAGCACCATACCAGAGATGGAATCTTTGGCTTTAACCCGAAAGTTGCGCGCTTCTTCCTCCTCAATGTTGGCCTGCGCCCGCAAATACAAATCTCCGCTGGATGGGTCAACCAGCAGCAGGTAACTTTCATCGGCGGCGGTCAAATCTACCGCTGCCTGCGCCACCCGGCGCAGCACCGTTTCCAAATCCAGCTCAGAGGTCACAGATTTGCCGATTTCAAACAGGGTTTGCAGTTCCTGCACGCGCTCGGCCAGCCGCCGGTTGGCATCTACCAGGTCGGCGCGTTTTATCAGCACCAGTTCACTGGCGGGCAGGGGGTGGGCCATGGTGGTTTGAATGAGCAGCGCCAGCTCGGATGCGGCGTGTTCACGGCTAATCCAGCCAAGAATGTGCGGGTAACTGAACGTGGTGGCGGCATCGCCATTGGCGCCAATCAAGGCCACCGGCACAAATAAATTGGCGTCCGTAAACCGGCCCAACAGTTCGGCGGCGGATGGCTGCGAACACGCCGAGTCAAGCACCACCACATCGGGCTGAATCCGGGTGACTTCATCCACCGGCGAACACGCCGCATCCCAGAAATCAACCGCAAATCCGTACCGCTGCAAATCAGTTTGCAGGGTATCATCGCGCTCTGAGTCAATTAATAAAATGTGGATTGTCTGCGTGAGTGCGGTCATTTTTGCTCGCTGTCCGGCGTTTTGATGTTTACCGCCGGCCGTTGTGTAAATTATACCACATCAACCGGTAGATTTGGGGCGAGCCACAAAATACATCCAGCGCTGGCGAACAATTTGGGCGGGGTCGGCCTGCCGGTGCGCTTCATCCAGCAGGGCCATGCGGGTGGCGTAGTCCAGCGGCGGTTCCATCCAGGCGGTAGCCACCGGCAGTTGGAAAAAGAGAAGGCTTTCTTCTGCAGTGCGTGTGCGGGTAAATTCGTGCGTTTGGGCCAGTTCAAAGCCGTGATTTTCAAGAAACACGGGCATGGTGCGTAAATCCTGCTGGCCCACACCGTACCTTTCCGCGGCCAGTTGTTTGAAAAGGATGCTCACTTTTTTACTGCGGGGAATATCGCGGAAGATAAAGTACGGCTCCGGCGCGTTGAACACCAGCAGGCCATCGGGGGTCAAAATTCGGCGCAGGGCCGCCAGCACCGCCGGTTTGTGGCGCAACTGCCAAAACACCGAATTGCAGACAATCCGGT
>RFJF01000155.1 GCA_003695455.1 Chloroflexota bacterium | reverse complement strand
TTGTTGCAAGTGACAGGTTGCACGTACAATCTCTTGCCTGCCACTTGCCACATGCAACCTGCACCGGGTGAATAAATCAGAGACAAATTGAGTATGTGTTCGTTAATAAGATGCGCAATTGGTTTATGAGTTACGCAGTTCAAGACCAGGTTTAAACATTTTAATCACGAATGACACGAATAAACGAATTTTTCAAATATTTTATGCGTGATATTCGTCAATTCGTGGTACGTGTGCCCTTTGGGTATTTGTGATTTGTTTTTTGCTCAACTGCATAAACCCAATGGTTTATGGCGGGGAAAAATCGGAGGTTGACAGTGTTGTTTTTTTGTGATAAACTCTCATCGTAAAAATACGATTAAGGAGGTTGTTGTGCAAACAACTTTGCCGGAGCCATGTTGCACGATTGATTTGTCAACGGCTGAACAGGCGCGATTGGTGACCATGTTCAAGGCATTGGGCAACCCCATTCGCTTTGAAATTATAAAATTTCTGGCAACTCACCCGCAATGTATCACCGGCGATATTGTGGACGCGCTGCCGATTGCCCAGGCTACGGTATCTCAGCACTTGAAGGTTCTGAAACAGGCCGGCTGGATTGACGGCATTGTTCACGGCCCTGCTACCAATTACTGCCTGCACGTTGAAAATATTGCCTGGTTTAAATCAAAAGTTGGCGAAATCCTTTGAAAATTTTTTATAACTATTAATCGTAAAAATACGATAACATAGTGAGGGGAAAATAATGCTTACCGAACTAACTTTTATTGCCAATTTTATCATTGACTCATTTCTGCACATCTGGCCCTACCTGCTTATTACCATTCCGTTGGCGGTGGCGGTGAACATGTCCGGCGCGTCAAAATACATTAACCGGGCCTTTAGCGCCCGCCCCGTGACCGCTATTTTTTTGGCTACGGCAGTGGGAGCGTTCAGCCCGTTTTGTTCCTGTGGCGTGATTCCGGTGGTGGCGGCGCTGCTGATTGGCGGTGTTCCGCTGGCTCCGGTTATGGCCTTCTGGATTGCATCCCCGTCAATGGACCCGGAGGCATTCTTTTTAAGCGTGGCAACTATTGGCTGGGAACTGGCTGTGTGGCGGTTGGCAGCCACATTGGCGCTCAGCCTGTCTGCCGGATTTGTGACCCATCTGCTGATGCAGCGCGGCTGGCTGGGCACCCAAATTTTGCGCACGCAGGCAATTCCGCAAACGCGCAGCCAGTGGGAATTGCTACAGCAGGTCTGGCAGCGTGTGAAATCTGCGGCGGCGTCGCTGCTGCCGGAAAAACCGGCTCCCGCGGCCGCGTTCAACGCCGATTGCTGCGCGCCGGCAACAATTGGGCTGGTGGATGAGTGGATGCCCGCGCCGGCAGGCGTTGCGCCCAGCAACAGCGGAACTTGCGGCTGCGGCCCGGCAAACCCGGAAGCAGGCGGCAGTTGCAGCCTCAAACCGGCCTCGTTCCGGCAGCGGCTTTTTGACGAAACCTGGGCCGCAACCGTGATGGTCATCAAATTTATGCTGCTGGCTTTCTTTTTAGAAGCGCTGATTATCCGCTATGTGCCGGCAGAATGGATTGCTGGCCTGTTGGGGCAGGATAATCCGTGGGCCATTGCCGGTGCGGCGTTGATTGGCGTGCCGGTTTACACCACCAATCTGGCGGCTCTGCCGCTGGTCAGCGGGTTGCTGGTGCAGGGAATGAGCGGCGGCGCGGCGCTGGCGTTTCTGGTTGCCGGGCCAACCACCACCCTGCCCGCCATGGCCGCGGTGTGGGGGCTGACTACCCGCCGGGTGTTTGGTTTGTACCTTGCCTTCTCGCTGGTGGGGGCAATGCTGCTGGGGTACATCTTCCAGTTTGCAACGCTATTTTAACAGCCACACAACACAACCCCGGAGCTTCACAGGCCTCCGGGGTTTTTGTTTTAAGCACGGCGGCCCAAATCGTCAAAACAGCCGGTTTGACGTATAATATCCGGCGGCTGTGTCGTGGGCCGGGCGTTGGCACAGCAAAGGTTTTCTGCCCGGACAGCACATTTGGCAGGTTGTATCATGTCAAAAGCAAAAAAGTGGGTCATCAACATCATTTTGGTTATTGTAGTCACGGCAGCAATGCTGCTGTTGGCAGAAGCCGCCATGCGCTGGCTGGACGGCTACCAGATGTCGCACATTGAATTGCAGCAGGACGTGAACCGCTGATTTCAAAAAGAAATCGGACAGTCCCTGCAGGGCGGGTCACGGATCAACCTGCCGTCTACCGTCTACCGTCTACCGTATTATTTAAGGAAGGCTGAATGAATTTAAAAACCGGAACTCTTGCTGTGAGCGCACTTCTCATATTTGCCGCGCCATTTTTTTCTGCGCCATCTGTGGCAGCAATGCCGGTACCGGCAGCGCCGGTTTGCGATGAAATTTACGTTATCCAGTCTAACGACTGGCTGAGCAAAATTGCCGAAAAGTTTCTGGGCAACCGCGATTTGTACCCGGCCATTGTCAGCGCCACCAACCAGCAGCACCAGACCGACCCCTCCTTTCCGCAAATTGTTGATGCCAACCGCATTGAAGCCGGCTGGCGTTTGTGCATTCCCGCCGCCGATGCCGCCCCACAAATCATCGCCGATGTAACCACCGTAGAACCGCTCCAGCTTTCGCCGCCGGCGGTACTACCGGCCGAATACAAACTCGATGACTACCTGGCCGAACACACCTTCCCACCCGGTATCAAAGCCGATTGGTTTTTATCATCGCCGGAGCCGGTGGCAAAATACCCCGTTTTGCCGGAACATCAGGCTCGCCGCGATGCCTACGGTTACCGGTCAAACTATTTGTGGAATGAAAACCTGTCTGAAAAATACTACCT
>RFJF01000154.1 GCA_003695455.1 Chloroflexota bacterium | reverse complement strand
ATCGAGCTGCAAGCCGGCAGCGGCCCGCCCGCCCCGTTTGCGCCGGTGGCGGGGGAACTCAAACGGCTGTTTGGCGACATCGAGCTGGATTTGGGGCGCACGCCCGCCGCCGAGGGGCGGGAATTTGTGGATGCCCTGCTGGACAGCGAGCCGAACCGGTTGGGCGAGCCGTTCCGGGCGGCGATGTTTGGGCAGACGCAGGGCCACCCGCTGTTCACCGTGGAATTGCTGCGGGAAATGCAGGAGCGGGGCGATTTGGCGCAGGATGAGGCCGGTTTGTGGGTTGAGGCCCGGCCGCTGGATTGGCGCGATTTGCCGGCGCGGGTGGAGGCGGTCATTGAGCAGCGGCTGGCCCGGCTGGATGATGACACGCAGGAGATGCTGGCCATCGCCGCGGTGGAGGGCGAGCTGTTCACCGGGCAGGTGGTGGCCCGGCTGCACGGCGTGAGCGAGCGCCAACTGCTGCGCCAGCTTTCCCGAACGCTGGGCAAACGGCACCGGCTGGTGCGCGCGCAGGGCGAGGTGACGGTTGGGGAAAACAGGTTGTCGCGCTTCCAGTTCCGGCACGCGCTGTTTCAGCAGTATCTCTACCAGCAGCTCAGTCCCGGCGAGCGGCGGCTGCTGCACCGGGACATCGCCGCGGTGCTGGAAGAACTGCACGTCGGTCACACCGACGAGATTTCGGTGGCGCTGGCCCGGCACTACACCGAGGCCGGGCAGGGTGAACAGGCCATCCCTCACCTGCTGCGCGCCGGCGACCAGGCCCGGCTGGCCTACGCCCACGAGGCCGCCATTGAGCATTACCGGCAGGCGGTCATCTTTTTAAAGGAACAGGGCGACGACGAACGCGCCGCCGACACGCTGATGAAACTGGGGCTGACCTACCACAACGCCTTCCAGTTTGAGGAGTCCCGCCAAGCGTACGATGAGGCGTTCGCGCTGCGGCCGCAACAGGAACAGGCTGCGCGAAGCACGCTTCCCCCATCCCCACATCCTCTGAGGCTAGCTATTGGTGTCGATCAAATCACACTGGATCCGACCTTTTCAGCTTTTACGGAAGCTTCAATAGTCATTAATCAGCTTTTTAACGGGTTGGTAGGAGAAAGCCCGGATATGGAAGTTATGCCAGTAGTTGCCCAAAGTTGGGACGTGCTGGAAAAAGGCAAAAAATATATTTTTCGTCTGCGGAATGATGTAATGTGGAGTGATGGTGTCCCGGTGACGGCCAAAGATTTTGAGTTTGCATGGAAACGCATTCTTAATCCTGCAACCGAATCTCCAAATGCCAGCTTGTTATATGATATTCGGGGAGCAGAAGAGTTTCACCAAGGCAAGACAGATAACCCTGGTGATGTAGGTATTTATGTACCCAATGAATTCACGCTGATGGTCGAATTGAGCCACCCAGCCAGCTATTTTCTGCAATTACTAACTCATTCTTCTACTTTTCCCGTTCCGTCGCACGTTGTAGAAAGGTATGGCCATAAGTGGGCATCGATAGAAAACATTGTTTCCAATGGCCCTTTCAAATTGGATAACCAATCTTCAAACGATTCCCTCAGCCTGGTTCGCAACCCTGTGTATTTTGGTCAGTTTAAAGGAAACGTAAAACAGGCGAAGATTTCCCTGCATAAAACAGGGGCCAGCATTTTGGAAATGTATTCTCGCGATAAGGTGGATATTGCAAGTACGGGAATGCTTTCCTCCGCAGAAATGAATATCATTCGCCAAAAATACCCTGAAGAGCACATTTTTTTGCCAGAAACAATGACAATATACCTGGGTTTCAATACAGATCGAAAGCCTTTTAATGACCCAAATATTCGTCGTGCGTTTATTATGGCAACGGATAAAGAAAAATGGGCCAATGAAACTGAAAAAGGGTTTGGGTCTCCAGCCACAGGTGGGTTTGTTCCGCCGGGGATACCCGGGCACTCAGCCGAGATAAGTTGGCCTTTTGACTCGGAACGGGCGCGTCAACTCTTAACAAAGGCTGGGTATCCACAAGGGCGCGGCTTTCCTGAGGTGGAATTATTGGCGGTGGATGTGCCGCGCGCCATATTACAATGCAAACATCTACAAGCACAGTGGCAGGAAAACCTGGGAATAACGGTTGCCTGGAAAACGCTCAACTTCAACGGTTTCATAGAAACGTTAGGAAAAGGTCTCTATCATACGTTTATTTTGGGTTGGTCCGCTGACTACCCTGATCCTGATAATTTCTTGAGAGTCGGCATTCAATACGTATCCAACCGGTGGCACAACAAGTCATACGCCCGGCTAATCAAAGAAGCCGGGCAGGCGTTAGATCAACACGCCCGCCTCAAGTTATACCGGCAGGCTGACAAGATACTCACTGAGGACGCAGCCTTAATGCCACTCTATTATGAAGGTTCTCGTGTGCTGGTGAAACCGTGGATAAAGAACCTGCCGGTTTCTCCCCTTGAAAACCAACCCTGGAAAGACATCGTCATCGATCCGGCCCGGCAGCAGGCGCGGCCGCAGCCCGCCCCCGAACCGGTGGCAGAGCGCACGCTCCGAATCGCCATTTGGGAGCCGACCAGTCTGGACCCGGCGCTGGCTGACGACCAGAATTTTTACCAGCAGCTTTTCCGGGGACTGGTGGCCGAAACCGCGGAGTTGGGGGTTGTGCCGGACGTGGCCCAACGCTGGGAAATTCTGGACGGTGGGCGCAAATATCTTTTCCACCTGCGGCCCGATGCCCGCTGGAGCGACGGCGTCCCGGTAACCGCCCACGATTTTGAGTATGCCTGGAAGCGTATCCTGAACCCGGCTACCGCCGCACCAATGGCCAACTTGCTGTACGATGTAAAAAATGGGCGCGCCTTCCATCAGGGCCGCCTGACGGATGCCGGGCAGGTAGGAGTGCGGGCGCTGGACGCGGCGACGCTGGCGGTTGAACTGGAAGAGCCAACCGGCTATTTTCTGCACCTGCTGGCTTGCGGCACCGGTTGTCCGGTGCCCCGGCATCTGGTAGAAAAGTACGGCCCAAACTGGACGGCCCCCGAACACATTGCCACCAACGGCCCCTTCCGCGTCGAACGCTGGTTGCCCGGCCAATCGGCAGTCCTGCGCAAAAATCCATACTATCACGGCCCATTCAGCGGCAACCTGGAACGGGTCGAACTGACCATTTCTCGCTGGGAAAGTGACATCAACCTGAAACGGTACGAAACCGGTGAACTGGATGTGGTGCTGGATTTGCTCCCTTCAGAGGAAATGGGCCGGGTTCGTCGCCGGTATGCCGGGGATTTTATTGCGACGCCGGCCCTGCAAACAACGTACATCGGCTTCAACCTGGACCACCCGCCGTTTGACGACGTGCGGGTGCGGCAGGCGCTGGCGCTGGCTATTGACAAACAGACATTGGTTAACAGCCTGTTCAGCGGGCACAGCCTGCCGGCCGATGGCGGATTCATCCCCGACGGGATGCCCGGTTTTTCGGCAGACATTGGCCTTCCGTTTGACCCGGATTTGGCCCGCCAGCGGCTGGCCGACGCAGGCTTCCCAAACGGTCAGGGATTCCCCGCCGTGGATTGGGTAGTAATGAATTGGAAGCCGATGGCAGAATTTTTACGGGCGCAGTGGCGTGATATTTTGGGCATCACTCTGCCCCCCGTACAGGTTGAAGCCCATACCAGCATTGCCAGCCGGCTGACCGAGAAGAACACCGCGCTGTACCTGGTTGGATGGGTTGCTGACTTTCCCGACCCGGCCGGTTTTTCGGCTACCGCCGCCGTATATTACGACTTGCCACAGCACAGCACCGAATACGCCCGGCTGGTTGGCCTCGCCGCCCGCACCACCGACCAGGAGACCCGGCTTAACCTCTACCGGCAGGCTGACCGGATTCTGGTCAACGAGGCGCTGGTCATCCCCCTGACCTACGGCCGGATGCACCTGCTGGTCAAACCGTGGGTCAAAAAGTATCCGATTTCACCGGCCAACTACTGGCACTGGCAGGATGTGGTCATTGAGCCAGAGAAATTAACATAGGCATCGTCGGGTCCAACCTCTCCAGTTTCAGCAGGCCGCCCCGGACAACATAGCAAGCTTGCCACATACGCCCCTGTTTGTCTAAATTTTGCCCAATTAATATTGACAAAACACGCACAACCATATACAATACTTATACAAAACTACCGCGACAACTGCACCAGACTGCTTCCTGAAACCGCCTCCCTACACGTATTGTCGGATACCCGGTGACAAATTCGTCAATCGGCATAGCACATCGTACTTTCAACCCCTGAAATAAAAAGGGCCATCAATTCATTCCTTTTTACGAAAGGCAAAAATGACTATTCGTATTGTGACAGACAGCACTTGTGATTTACCGGAAAATATTGTCAGCCGATATGCCATCACCGTTATTCCGCTGGCTATCAACGTGGGTAAGAAATCTTTTCTGGATGGCGTCGACCTGACGCGCCGCGAGTTCTACGCGCAACTCCCCCACTTCACCCCCCATCCCCAAACCGCCGCGCCTGGCCCCGAAGTTTTCAGACAAGCCTTCGACCGGCTGGCAGATGAAGGGGCACACGCCATCCTGTCCATCCACATCTCGGAAACGTTGAGTTCAACCGTCAACTCGGCGCGCCTGGCCGCGAGGCAGTT
>RFJF01000153.1 GCA_003695455.1 Chloroflexota bacterium | reverse complement strand
CTCGGTGGCGCTTCAAAACCGGTTGCAAGCGATCAATTTACGATTGACGATTTACGAGTAGACACCGGCGTAAATTCAATCGTAAATCAAAACGGGTTTCAGTTGGATACAGAGTAAATGGTACGCACCGGGTAGGGGATTTCGATATTTTCGCGCTCAAAGGCCAGTTTGATGCTTTTGACGGTGGCGTCCAGCGTGTCCATGTAGCCCGCTTCATCCATATCAATCCAGAAATAGAGCGTGCCGTTGATGGAACTGTCGCCAAATTCCTTGAACACCACCTGCGGCGCGGGGTCGTTGCGGATGCCGGGCATCTGGTGCGCCACCTCCAGCATGGCGGCGGTGGCGGCATCCAAATCGGTATCGTAGCTCACGCCGACATCCAGACTCACCCGTCGCTTGTCCACTTTGGAGTAGTTGGTGATGGGGTTGCTGTACACCTGCGCATTGGGAACCAGCACCAGCAGGCCATCGAGGGTACGGATGGTGGTTGAGCGGATTTCGATGCTGGTGACGGTTCCGGTGAAACCGCCGGCGTTCACCGAATCGCCAATGTCAAACGGCTGCTGCACCAGCAGCAGCACGCCGGCTACAAAATTTTCGGCAATGTCTTTGAGCGCAAAACCCACGGTAAAGCCAACGATGCCCAGCCCGGCCACAAAGCCGGTCACGTTAAAATCAACCGTTGCCAGCGACCAGATGACGCCCAAAACCAGCACGGTGATTTGGCTTACCCGGGCCAGCAGCAGGGTAACTTCGTGGTCAACCTTACGGGCAGACAGCGCCTTGCCAACCAGTTTGTAGGCCAGCCGCGCCGCCAGCAGGGTCAGCAAAAAAATGATGACGGCCACAATCAACTTGGGGATAAATTCAACAATCTGGTTGATGACCGCCTGAAACGGCGTAAACTGGCTGAACAACTCGTCCATTGGGATTTCCTTTTTTGGCGTTGGCCCTATTTTATGGGTTTCGGGGCAAAACTCAACTTTCACAGCAACAGGACAAATTATGGCAGACACCGCAATTGACGAACTGGAAGTTTTCTTTCCGCGCAACAAAGGCGAGGCGGCGACCCAGCGATTGGGCCGGGTGGTCAGCGGCTCGCTGAGCAAGGGGCTGGAGGTCAAGCTTGACAGCAGCGCCGCCATCGAGGAGATGGCGGTGGGGCGCTACGTGGTCATCAAAGGCAGTTCGCTCAAATTTTTTGGGATGATTACCGACGTGGCGCTGGACAACACCAATCCGCTCATCGAGAAAAACCCGCCGGATGTGAGCGCCGACCCGTTTCTGCGCGAAATTTACGTGGGCACCAGCGTGTTTGGCCGCATCCACGTGGCCCCGATGCTGGTGCTGGATGAAAACGCCGCCGAGCCGCGCCCGGTCAAAACCATCCCCGGCCACTTTTCGGCGGTCAACGTGGCCGCCGAGGAGGATGTGAATCTGGTCTTTGGCCCGGAAGACGATCAGCATTTCCACATCGGCGAGCCGCTGGACATGGAAAATGTGCAGGTCAACCTTGATCTGGTGCGGATGGTGGAACGCAGTGTGGGCGTGTTCGGCAAAAGCGGCACCGGCAAAAGTTTTTTGACCCGGCTGCTGCTGGCGGGCGTGATTCAGCGCAGGTCGGCGGTCAGCCTGATTTTTGACATGCACAACGATTACGGCTGGGAGGTGCAGAGCGAAAATCGCGCGCCGGTGAAGGGGCTGAAACAGCTCTTTCCGCAGCAGGTGGCTATTTTTACGCTGGATGAGCAATCGAGCCGGCGGCGGCGGGCCAAATTTGATGTGACGGTGGTGCTTGACTGGTCGGACATCCAGCCGGAAGATATTGAAATGCTGCGCAACACGCTCAACCTGAGTGACCAGATGATTGGCGCGGCCTACACCCTGCGCCGTGAATGGAAAGAAAATTGGATAAAGAAATTGCTCGACGCGGACCGCGACACGATTGACCAACTGGTAGAGCGGAGTTCCATCAATCGTTCCAGCCTGGATGCCCTCAGCCGGCGGCTGGAACGGCTGCGCTACTTTGATTTTATCCGCGATAGCTGGCGCGGCGATTCGGCCCAAAAAATCATTGAATATCTGGACAAGGGCATCACCGTGGTGCTTGAGTTTGGCCGCTACGGCAACTCGCTGGAGGCGTACATGCTGGTAGCCAACTACCTGACCCGCCGCATCCACCAAATGTACGTAGAACGGGTGGAACAGGCGCTGGGCGACGCCGCGCAGGAACCGCAGCAGTTGATGATTGTGATTGAAGAGGCGCACAAATTTTTGGACCCCGGTGTGGCCCGGCAGACTATTTTTGGCGTCATTGCCCGCGAACTGCGCAAATACAATGTAACCCTGCTGATTGTGGACCAGCGACCCAGCGGCATTGACGAGGAAGTGATGAGCCAGATTGGCACGCGGGTCACGGCCTTGCTGGACAACGAGCGCGATATTTCGGCGGTGTTTACCGGGGTGTCCGGCAGCGCCGCCCTGCGAGAAGTGCTGGCCCGGCTGGACACGCGCCAGCAGGCGCTGATTATGGGCCACGCTGTGCCTATGCCGGTAGTAATCCAGACCCGCACCTACGATGCCGACTTTTACGCGGCAGTGGCCGGACGGGCCGCAACCGGCTCGCTGGAAAGCCGTACCAACATACTGCGGGGCGCAGAAGATGACGGGATTGATTAGGGTCAATTGTACCTTGCCTCCGGCTTGTATGTGGGTTATAATGCCATTAATTATTTTAACCTGGCCGCGAGCAGGAAGTAGAGATTACGGAGTAGGGAGTACGGATTAAGGAAAGGGTGCGGCGCGGCCGTTTCCTGCCCCCCGAATCCTGACTCCTGAATCCCGTTTTGCAGGAGAAACAATTGTCTGTTAAAGAAAAATACCCCGGCGACGAATACCCGGAAGGCCCCCACCCCAACCAGAACCTGACCGACGAACCATCAGCCGGCGAAGTGGCAGATAGCGAAATCGAAGTGATTGACGAACCGGCGCCCGGCAAAAGCTCGCCGGCCGAGCCAGCGGACCTGAACAACGTGATGGGCGTTCAACGGCCGCAAGCTCTACCGGTAGATATGCCCGCCAGCGAAAATACAGCCGCGGACGATACAGCAGAACCCAGCTACAAAGTTTCACCGGCTGAGCCGGATTTTTCTGTCTACGGTTCAGACACGCTGGAAACCGGCGAAATGCCGGTTATCGAAGAAGAAAAAGAATCTGGCTGGAAAATCACCTGGGCCATTGTCAGAGAAGTGGGCGAAACCGTTATTCTGACGCTGGTTATTTTTCTGCTCATCCAAATGGTTGTGCGCAACTTCAGAGTGGTGGGCACCAGCATGATTAACAATCTACACGACGGGCAATACCTCATCATTGATAAACTCAGTTACAACCCGTGGGTTTCAGATTATCTGGGCATTGGCGGCCCGCAGCGCGGCGACGTGATTGTG
>RFJF01000013.1 GCA_003695455.1 Chloroflexota bacterium | reverse complement strand
CCAAAAGGTCCAGAAAAATGGTTGGTAAAAAGGCTTGCTTACTCACCGTATAATCTATTTGAGTACCGGGGCTGATCATGTTAGGAATATCTGCCTGATCATACACGCCGGTAATGGAAACGGTGTAAGTAACATTTTTGGCATGGGTGGTGGTGGTTAGAAGCACGGTTCTTGAGTCGCTTTTTAAAGAAATGCCCTGAATAGTAATACCGTTGTTAATAGTGTAGTTTGATATTTGAGTTGCGCCCGCAGCCGATACCGGCTCACTGTAAATCAAGGTCACCCGGCCCAGGTCGGCGGGGTTGATCCCGGCAAAAACAACCGTTGGCGGTGCCAAGTCTGTGTTGGGATCAACAATCAAATGCAGGACCCAGTCCTGGGAATCGGGTTTGGAAAAAATCTGTGACACCAATCCACCCCGAATAACAAAATTTGGCCGGGTTTGCCCGGTGCGCGGGTTCAGAAATTGAGCAATCATATTGACAGGCACGTCTGACAAGTCAACGGTAAAATTACTGCCGGATTGGGAATAAATCACATATTCCTGCCCCGGGTTAACCAAACAAATCCCCGTTGAACAGTAAGCACCATCTGGGGTCATTTGTGCCACCCCTGCCCCAAGATTTGCAAAAAAAGCAGCAGCATAGCCCACGCGGTTTAACATTTCATAATCTACGTTGATAGCGGCGTTGGGGTCAAACCCAAAGCTGGTGTCATTTTGCAGGGTAAAACCGCCGCCGCCCAGCAAAGTTCCCCACATCACCCGCATCAGCGCATCCCGTTCGGTTGATGTGCCGGTGTATTCCGGCACGGTTTCTGTCAGGAATACGGGTTTTGCAGGACTCCGGTTAAATTGGGTTGCAAATACATCAAAAAATGTTTTGGCGCTGGAACCGGTGGTCCACTGAGGGGAATGGAAGGCAATTACATCGGCGTTGGGTTCATTTTGAAAATCCTGCCCACCCACGTGGTCATCATTTATAAACAATGGGCGCGCCGTTCTGGCTTTAAAAAAATTGAGAAAATGAACCTGAAAATTTCTGAGGTCAGTTTGGTTGTACCAGTTACCTTCGTTAAAAATTTCATACATCACGTTGGGTAGGTCGCCTGTGGCCTGAATAAGCCGCGCCGAAAACCGTTCCAGAAAATATTGGTTTTTTTGTCGTCGGTTCCAGGCAGAATCAAAGGTGGCAGGCATTTCGGTGTTATAATCGGCCAGTTGAACATACTGATATTCGCTGGTTAACGGCCCGCCGTTAACCTGATTGAAGGGATGACCGGCAAAACGGGTTTTGGTCCAGCCATCGTGAACAGTAATGATAACAGCTATATTTCTGGCATTGGCAGCCTGGGCAAATGAACGCAACCGGGTAAAATAGGCATCGTTAAACTGGTTCAAATTAAATGTGGAGCCGGTTTTTTGCCACGGCCAAATTTCCGGCGCATTGTAACCAATCCGTGAATCGGCCACCTGGTCTTCGATGGCAATAAAGGACCAGATTAGCAGAACGTTAATACCCCGCGCCGAAAGCGCATCGAGGTAGGCGGTTTCATCAAAATTTGTTCCCAGTTCCATCCAGCCCTGCGTTAATGAATCACCCACAAGCAGAGCCGGCTGATTGTTCAACTGCAACCAGTGGTTACTTGTTGTTGCAGCAACAATATTGGTTGTTTGAGTAGCGTGGTGGGTTATGGCATGGACAGCTGTATCTGTGGGGTCGCCAAAAACACAATCAGGCGGTGCGCATGCCATTGCGTTCCCGGTGGATGATTCTGCAGATGAGGCAGGTAAAATAATCAGTGAAATAACTGGTAGTAAAACTCCAAGTATGATGGCAAACAAAATTTTAAACAAAATTTTTATGTATATAACCATGGACCTCTGAATTGTTTATTTGAGGCTGTGCCGGCGGATGACAGGCTTGTTTTTAAACATCAATTTTCAGGTCGCCGGATAATACAACCTGATTTTGTTGTGTTTGGGGGTTTTTTGATTTAATAGCGGGATAAATGATACCGCCAGCGACGGCAGTTAAGGTATTTTTGGCCCGGCTTAGTAAAATTACAGACAAACCCACCGAAGCGGGTAATCCCAACCAGGTAAATAATAGCACGTAAGCCCACTCTTGCAAACCAATGCCATTAAATGTAATGGGCATCATGGCTACCAACATCAGAATGGGCAAAATCACTACCAGCCCCCAAAACGGTACAGGTGAATGAAAGGCTCGGGTATTTACGTACAATCCAATTGCCGCGCCGGCGTAAAAAACAACAGACCAAAGCATAGCCCATGTGATTGCTTTTTTTTGATGTTTGTAGCACTGTACACTGCGATGAAGTTTTTTAAGTTTGGTCAGATATTTCTGAAAAACCTGTCCTTTTAAATATTGCAATAAAAATTGCAGCGGCCGGTCATCAACTATCAACCAGACAATAACGGTCATAGCCAAAAGTGCTGACAGCAACGTGCCAGCCAGCACCAGGTTTTTTAAAAGCGCAATGTTAGTAACAAAAACAAACAACGTCATCAAAACCAGGGTCACAAAGCCGGTGAAACGCTCCATAAACACCGAGGCCGCCGCGCCGGCCAAATCATCGGTGTCATTTTTTAACTCATAGGTACGTACTACATCACCGCCCACGTTTGATGGTAAAAACTGGCTAAAAAACCGGCCCACCAGGTACAACAAAAACAGCCGCCACACAGATACCGTAATCCCCTGTGCCCTGAGCAGTATTTGCCATTTGAACACACTAACCAACAGCAGTACCGGGGTTAAAATAACAGAAACCGCCACAAACCGTAAATCGGTGCCGGCCAATGTTTCCAGCAAATTTTCTACACCTACTTTGCGAATAACCAGATATATTAAAACAACAGTGACAAGCAGGGTTAACGCAGACTTTATGTTAATTTTCATCAGGCTCGCTTAAGTTTTGTTTTTAACGCATAAGAATATTTTTTGTATTTCATTTTTGCCAGTGTGAGCAGTTGCCCCGGCGGCGACAGCGTAAAACGCAAAATCAGTTTGCGCAACCGGGGACTTTTGCTGAACAGAAACGTGGCCCGAAACAAACCGGCCTGAATCCGGTCGGTAAGAGTAGAATTTACGTTTACGCCAAAATCCGGGGCCAACCGTCCCTGTTTTTGGCGATGTGCAATCTCAACAAACGGATACACCCGCGATTCGTGGTATTTGTTTTTGAAGGCCCGCGTTACCAGCGAAAAGTCAACCGGTTCCAGCTCAACCTCTCCAGATTCAACCAGCGTTTTTACTGCTTGCTCGCCGCGTTCGGTGCGGCAAGCCACCAGCGTTACGCCGCGCGGGTACAGGTAATCGCCATTGGGCTGCCGCAACCAGACATCGGCAAAAATAATATCAGACATTTCTGCCGAATAATCAGGACACAAGTGGCATCGCTCGGTGCGGTACAGCCGAAACAGTGTGTTGTACATTCCATCTTTAAATTCAAATTTATGAAGGTTTTGGATGCTTTTGTCCTTCATATGCGCGCGCATTTGGGTGGGAAAATGACCGTCTCGCTGGTGTACCTGCCTGACAGAATCAATGGAAATACCGTTCAAATCCAGCACATCCAGCACCGATTCTTTTTCCATGACGCCGTGGCACACCAGCCCTAATGTAAGATATGCCCGCCGGCCCAACTGCTTGTTCAAATCTTCCAGCTTGCGCAATCCGTGAATTTGGCAGGGCACGCCAATAAAAGCAAATTTTTCTTTGGTTTTGCGTAATTCACGCAAAACCCGCAAGTTGGCTACCGGTACATATTTGGATTGGGCGGCGTCAATGATTTCCTGTTCGGTGCGGGCAACAGCCGGCATAGGCAACGAGGGGTCATCCGGGTTGTGGCCCACCACCACCGCCGCATCAACAATTCCGGTGTTGACCAGCGCAATAAGCAACTGTGTTACAACTCCCCCGGATGCTGCTGCGTGATGAATATCCGGGCGTTTGGTGTAGCCCACATAGGCTTGCCGGACTACTCCTTCCATCCGGCCCATTGGATAATCTATGCCGAACATTTTTTGGTGATGTTTGTTCAGGTCAAATTCTATACCGGGGCAAACCTTTAGGCACAGGCCGCAATCAATGCAGTTTTGAGAATGGATAACCGGAAATTCGTGGTCATCAAATGTGATAACATTGGTAGGACAAATAACGTGGCACGCGCCGCACCGCGTGCAAAGGTCTTTGGGAATAACCGGCAGCTCGGCAGAGTCCGGGGCCGGGTGAATAAACCCGCGTTCCAAATACGATGTACCCCGCAATGTTCCATTATTCATATCATCCGTCCAAATAGTTCAACTGACTTTTTGCAACTGTCCCAACCAGGGTTGCAGAGTCAGCGCACTGGCGGCAGCTTTTTGTTTTTCTCGTTCAACCGCCGGCAGCAATGTTTTTTTGATTTCGTCCCGATTGTGATAAACACTGGCAACCAGATCAAACAGCCGGTCTGTTTCAAGGTCCTCAAAATTAATAATCCACTGCCCCTGCCCAATGGTCTTTAAATAACCCGTTGTTTTGGGATAAGAAATTATCCCCGCCACCGGCGTCCCCGCCGAAGAGGCCAGAATAAGGGCGTGGGTTCGCATGGCAACCATTAACAATAGTTTGCTCATTACCGCGGTTAATTCTTCAAACGAATACTCTTTGTTGGTGATGGTTTTGATCCGCTGCTTATTTTTAATGTTGTCAATAATAGCGTTGGTTACCCTGATATCCATCACCTGCGTCACAAAAAACAGAATATCAACATCAAGCTCATCAATAACCTGGTCAATAGCGCCGGAAATCATCTGGATAAAAGGTTTGGTATCCGAACGAGCCCCGTGTTTCAAATATTGGTCAAGATACACATTCACATTAAAACCGATGGTGCCATTGGGATTTGTAAATAGCCCTTTAGCGGCAACAATCTCCTGCAACCGTTCCGCCGAACAAAATTCTGTGTTCAGCGCCGAGTCTGCACCAAAATCTACCGGGGGCAAGGACACATTCAGACGGTCCAGCAAATCTTTGGATTGCTGGTCTCGCAGAATAATCCGTTCAACGCTGTTTATCACCCGTTTCATGCACCACGTACCCGCCGGGGTAGATACCGGCCCCAAACTCATATTGTACAACACCACCGGAATCCCCCGTTTTTTAGCCATTGGCAATACCAGCGACAGGGTTGATAAATAGTTGAACAGCGGGTTGAACAGCTTCATATCAAACAGAATATTATCTGTAACCAACACCAAATCTGACCCCAACACCGCCCGAAAAACCGGCAGGCCAAAAATTTTCACGCTCAACGCCCACGGCATCAGTGAAACCCCCTGTATTGATACCCGATCGCCAAAACTTTGCTCTACAAACTTGGGGTTAATAGTGGGCACCAGAAAATGCACGTTGGGGTACAACGCCGAAACATCACGCACCAGGTTACCCAAAATGGCGTTATCGCCGGCATTTCTACCGGAAAAATTACCCAACACGCAAACCTTCAACGTTTTTTTACTTTGTGAATTCATAGTTCACTCCCTTGAAAATAGGATTCAGGGGCCGGGAGTCAGGAATTAGGGGTGAGTCTCCCTTGAAAATAGCCTTCAAGCAGCGGTCAGGGCAGGGTCAAGAGAGACCACAAAGCCCAGTTTTGCCAACTGCTTGGTAAAATACGATACTTTG
>RFJF01000152.1 GCA_003695455.1 Chloroflexota bacterium | reverse complement strand
TGGGCCAGAAAGAGCAGGTCGGTGGATTCCAGCGTGTCGGGGTGGCTAAATTGCAAATCGGTGGCGGCGCGCAGGTTGGGGTGGCTGTGATGCACAAATTTGCCCACCTGGCTGCCGCTGGTAATCTGTTTGACGGTGACGTGCGGGTGAAACAGCAGCAGCCTGAGCAACTCGCCGCCCACGTACCCGGCCCCGCCCACAATTGAAACGTTCAGTTTTTCAGTCATCAAATTTTTCCGGAGTTGTGCAAATCAGCGAACCGGTCACCGGGTGCGTTCCGCCATTCCCAATTCACAGTTCACAGTTCACAATTCATCATTAATTACGCCTCGCCGCGGCCCACTTTGAGGATGTAATCTACTACCACATCGGGGATGTTCACGCCGGTGGTGTCAATGCTGTTGCGGAATTCCATGGTGTAGTTGACTTCGTTCACCACAAAGCGGCCGTCCTGCGTTTCCAGAATATCCACCGCCACCACGCCGCCGCCCACGGCGTTGGCCGCCGCCAGCGACAGTTCATTGATTTCCGGGGTCACCGGGCAGTTTTCGGCTTTGCCGCCGCGCGCGGTGTTGGTAATCCAGTGATCGCTGTAGCGGTAGATGGCGGCAATGGTTTCATCACCTACCACAAAACTGCGAATATCGCGGGCCGGTTTGTGGATGTATTCCTGAATGTAAAATATCGAATGGTTGTAACTACCCAGAATTTGCTTGTGTTCCAGCAGCGATTCGGCGGCCTCGCGGTCGTTCACTTTGGAGAGCAGCCGCCCCCACGAGCCAATGGCCGGTTTGAGCACCACGGGGTAGCCCATTTCTTCGATGGCCTCCAGCGCGCTTTCCGGGGTGAAGGCGATTTTGCAGGCCGGGCTGGGCACGCCATCTCGCACCAGCGCCGAGCTGGTTTCCAGCTTGTTGCCACAAATGAGCGCCACTGGATAGCTGTTGACGGTGCGGATGCCCCAGTCGTTCAAAATCCGCAGGGCGTACAGCGCCCGTGAATGGTTGACGCAGCGTTCAACCACCACATCGTATTGCTGCCAGCCGTTTTGGTGCAGGTCAAATACTACTTTGCGGTCATCAATAATGTCAACCTGCTGGCCGCGCTTTTCAAACGCCTTGAGCAACAGTTTTTCTTCAACCCGAACCCGGGATAACAGAATGGCTATGTTCATTTTGACTGTTCAGGATATGGCGGAAAACGGCAAATCAGAAAAAAAGTGAAAACCTCACAGTTCACAATTCCCAATTTCCAATTCACCATTCACACTTATTCCCCCCAATCCTCCTCCTCTTCCGGAGCCAGTTCCAGCGTGGGCGGCTCCAGCGAAGTAACTTCCAGTTCAACGCCACATTCCGGGCATTGCACAATTTCACCATCCATCGCATCGTCCGGCAAAGTAACGTCGGCGGCGCATTCCGGGCATTCTCCCATAAGACTCATTGTAAAAAACTCCTTTTTTGCTTAAAATACCGGTGCTAATTTTAACGCGAAACGTGGCGCGAACTGCGCAACATTCAGCCATTTGTTCCGCAAAACGCGCCACGCTATCTTAGCCTGGCAAAAGATTAACCGATAATACCACACTTCGCGGGATATTGTAAATTGACCAAAATAGACTCAAACGACCCCGGCGTTGACCTTGAAAACATACTGACTACCCTGAACGAAATTGGGGCCAGCATTTTGCAGTTGGGTGTGGGCAAAGATTTGCACACCACCCTCGCCTTGATTGCCCAGGGCGCGGTGCGGGCCGTGCTGTCAACCGACCCGGATGCCCGGCCGGAAGTCAACGCTTCGGCGGTGATTTGGGTGTACGATGCGGCCAAACGCCGGTTTGACCCGGAC
>RFJF01000151.1 GCA_003695455.1 Chloroflexota bacterium | reverse complement strand
GAATAGGCGTTTCCCTCCCGTCCATTTAAAATATGCAACCTGTAAAATCACCGAGAGCGCCTCGGCCACAAAAACCAGCCCCACCACGGGCAGCAGCAGCCACTGGCCGGTCATCAGCGCTACTACGGCCAGGGTGGCCCCCAACGCCAGCGAGCCGGTATCGCCCATAAACATCTCGGCGGGGTAGGCGTTGTACCACAAAAAAGCCAGTACCGCGCCCACTACGGTAAATACAAAGGCCACCAGCCAGATTTGGCCCTGCAAAAAGGCAATCACCCCGTAGGCGGTAAACGCTACCGCGGCAATACTGCCGGCCAGTCCGTCCAGCCCGTCGGTCAGATTGACTGCATTGGATGTGCCCACAATGATGAACACCGCCACCGGCAAATACAGCCAACCGATGTCCACCTTGTCGGCCACGGTGGGGATGGCAATGCTGCGCAGCCCCAGCCCTACCTGCAAAAAGAGGGCGGTTGCCACGGCAAAGATGATTTGCCACATCAGTTTGTAGCGGCCCAGCAGGCCGGTGGTAATCACTTTGACGCCCACCAAATCATCAATTGCGCCCAGCGTGCCAAAGGCAATCAGCACGCCCATCGGCACCAGAATCGAGCGCCCCAGCAGGGTGAAGCCCAGTAAATTGGCAAGGTTCAAAATGCCGGTAATCACCAGCACGGGAATGATAATCATCAGACCGCCCATGGTGGGCGTACCGGTTTTTACCTGATGCGTACTGGGGCCTTCGATGCGAATGCCTTTGCCAATGCCCTGCTGCCGCAGCAGGTTAATCAGCGGGCGGCCCCAAATAACCGCCAGTAAAAATGAAATTGCGCCTAATGTCAGCGAGTACGCCATTAAATGATGGCCCCTTTGGTGGGTAACGTCATGTGGTCACTTACGCCTGTTCAGATTGTTTGGGAGGCAGGGGGCGGTTTTTGTGACTCAGCGCCGACACAATTTCATTCATTCGCTGCGAGTTTGAGCCTTTGACCAGCACCACATTTTCCGGTTCCAGCATGTCACTGAGCAGTTTCACGGCAGCCCGGTTGTTGTCCAGTTCAAACACGCTGCCGGCATCCAATCCGCAGGCCCGTGCTTCCTGGGCAATGATTTTGGCCCGAGGCCCCACGGCCAGCAGCACGTCCACTACATCGGCGGCGCGGCAGCCCACCTTGCGATGCCCCTCTTCCTCAAAACTCCCCAGTTCCATCATATCGCCCAGCACCGCAATTTTTTTGCTGCCGGTCAAATCATCCAGCAAATTCAGCGCGGCAATGGTAGAGGCTGGGCTGGCGTTGTAGGTATCATCCAGCAGCGTTGAACCGTTGGGGCCGGGCACAGCCACCAGCCGCAACTGCGCCGTGCTGGGCAGTGATTGCAAGCCCGCAATAATTTCGCCCCAGGCTAACCCCTCAACCAGCCCTACCAGCGCGGCCCGCAGCGCGGTGTGAACGCTGTGCCGGCCCAGCAGCGGCAGCCGGGCGTGAATGGCCTCGCCCTGATAGTGAAACACAAAGCGGATGCCTTCCAACCCGGCGCTGGTCACATCGCTGGCCCACAAATCAGCCTGCGGCGAAAGCCCGTACGTAACCACCCGCGCCGACGTTTGGGCGGCCATCGGGTGCACCAGCGGGTCGTCGGCGTTGAGTACGGCCACGCCGCCCCGCGCCGCTTCCGGCAGCGCCTGCACCAGTTCAGATTTAGCCTGCGCAATGCGCTCAACTGTGCCCATCCGCTCCAAATGAACCGGCCCCACGTTGGTAATCACCCCCAAGTGGGGGCGGGCCAGTTGGCACAACAGCGCAATCTCTCCCAAGGCATACATGCCCATTTCCAGCACCACGCGCTGGTGGCTGTTGTTGAGTTTGAGTAGGGTCAGCGGCAGGCCGATTTCATTATTGAGGTTGCCCTCATTTTTGAGGGTAACAAAACGGGTAGCCAGCACGTTCCCCAGCAATTCTTTGGTAGTGCTTTTGCCCACACTGCCGGTCACGCCGATGACTCGCGGGTTGAATTTGCTGCGCCAAAAGGCGGCAAGCTGCTGCAACCCCTGCAAACTGTTGCCCACCTGAATGCAGACCGGCAGATTTTGGGCTGCTTCTGCCACCTTGTCCGGGTTGGCATGGCCGACTACCAACCGGCTGGATTCATCAACGTTGAGCACGGGTTGATGAACAATAGCGGCCACCGCACCGTTGGCGAACGCATCGGCCACAAATTGGTGGCCGTCGCTGTTTTGGCCGGGCAGCGCCACAAACAACGACCCCGCCTGGGCCTGGCGAGAGTCAATCACCACGCTGCTGATGGATTGGCTGGCGTCTATTCGGTTGCCGGTCAGGCCTTCAATTACGTCGGCCAGAGTGAGTGTGAGCATGTCAGAGTTCAGAATGAAATATTTCTCAATAAAAGGGTTTTTTGGCAAGAAAATTATGTGTGCACGGAAAGTAGGGAGTAGGCCAATTACTCCTTACTTCATACTCCTTACTTCATACTTCTTACTTCATTGCCAGACGAACATCATCCGGCGGGATGTTGAGCATCACTACCAACTGCTCGGCAATCCGCCGAAAGGTAGGTGCGGCGGTTTTGCTGCCCCACTTTGAGGTGGTGGGCCGGTCAATGATGACCAGCACCAGCACCTGCGGGTCGTCGGCGGGCAAAAAGCCGGCAAACGAGGCCAGTGTGAGCGTGGGGTGGTACCCCCCCGGCACCGGAATTTGGGCCGTGCCGGTTTTGCCGGCCATGCGATACCCCGGCACCTGCGCTTCGGAATCGGCGCGGTCCAGCGCCTCAACCAGCATATCGGTTAGCGTTTGGGCCGTGTCCGCCGAAATGGCCTGCCGTACCACCGTTGGTTTTACCTGCACATCACGCTCGGCATCAACAATGCGCTCAACCACGTAAGGCTTCATTAGCAGGCCGCCGTTGGCTACCGCACCCACGGCTGCGGCAATTTGCAGCGGGGTTACGGCAATGCCCTGCCCAAAAGAGTTGGTGCCCAAATCACTCTCGTGCCACGAGGCATCTTTGGGTGTTTTCAGCGTGCCGGGGCCTTCGTTGGCCAGGTCCACTTCAGTGAGGCGGCCAAATCCAAATCGTTTGATATAGGTGTAAAATTGCTCTTTGCCCAGTGCCACCGCCACTTGTGCCACGCCTACGTTCAAACTTTTGGCCAGCACATCGGTCATGTCTACCGTGCCGTGGCCCTGCCGGTCCCAGTTGTAAATAACCCGGCCGCCTACTTCGATCGAGCCGCCATCATAAATGGTGCCCATCGGGCCAATTTTGCCGGAATCCAGCCCGGCGGCCATGGTAAGAATCTTGAAAACCGAGCCGGGTTCGTACTGCTCACTCACGTTGGGGTCGGCAAACAGGGCTTCGCTGCTCTCGCTGAAGTTGTTGGGGTTGTAATCGGGAAAACCGGCCATCCCCAAAATTGCACCGGTTTTGGGGTTGAGTACCACAATTGACCCGCCCTGAGCGCGATAATTGCGGACTGCTTTTTCCAGTTCCTGTTCAATTAAAAACTGCACACCGCGGTCAATGGTCAAATAAAGCGTGGCGCCAGCTACCGGCGGCACAAAGCGGCTGGAGCCCATTGGAATCAACTCGCCAAAGGGGCTGCGCTCGCCGGCTTGCAGGCCGGGCTTGCCTTTGAGCCGGTTATCGTAATAGCCTTCTACCCCGTAAAACCCATTGCCGTTGCTATTGACAAATCCCAGCAGGTGTGCGGCCAGGTCGCCTTCCGGATAAACCCGTTTGGAACGCGGCTCAACCTGCAAGCCGACCACGTCCATCCGCAATATTGCCTCGCCGTTGGCCTGCGACACCGCTTTTTGCAGCGGAACCCACGGTTTGCCGCTGCTGAGCAGCGCCACCAATTCATCCCGCGATAAATCCAGATAGTCGGCCAACTGGTCTGCAGTGGCTTGCGGGTTACTGATAATTTTGGGGCTGGCCGAAATTTCGTACTCAATCAGGTCTGTTGCCAGCAAATGACCGGTACGGTCCCGAATATCGCCGCGCCGGGGGGGAATTACAATTTCATCCTGATGTTCTTCCTCGGCCCAAGCCACAAAACGATGGTGTTCTACCACTTGCCAGCGCACCAACTGCCCCACCAAAATCAGCGTCACGGCCGACATGACCGCCACAACAGTGTAAATTCTGTATTTTGCGCTTTCACCAAAGGGTTCCGATTTTTGCATTTTATCCACGTACCGGGCCGTTTTTCCTTAAAGCTTTACTGGCCGGCAATCCATTCGGCCACGGCATCCAGTTGAGTCAACCACCAGTTTGGCTGTTCTACATCGGCCACGTAGGCGTCTACACTATTTTCAATGGGAGCCGCCGGAAAAGCGTTATCGGTTGATGATGGGGCAGCCGGGTAACCGTCAACCGAAATATAACGAATATCGTTGACCGGTTGGAAGCCGAGCGCCAGCGCCCGCTGTTCTACGCGAGACAGAGCCTCCAGTTGGGCAATTTCCATAATCAGGGCTGCGTTCTGATTATTTACGTGGTCAAGTTCCATTCTCATTTCGTCAATGCGGTAGCTGGTGGTGGTAACAGCGCTGGCCTGGGTAACATACAACCAGCCCACCAGGCTTACCAACGCCAGCAACAGCACCAAACCCAACGCCGACCGGCTGTTCAACTGCCACGGAATATGCCGGATGACGTTTTTTGGTTTAAGACTGACGATGACATTACTTGACATAATATTACTCCCCCTTTAACTCAACAACCCGCAGCTTTGCGCTACGGGCTCTTGAATTCACCTCTATTTCTGCCAAACCGGGCGTGATTGGCTTTTTGGTGATTATGTTTATAATTGATTTATGTTCACATGTGCAGACAGGTTGTTCTGGCGGGCAAATACAATCTGTGGCTTCCTGTCTGAAAAATTGTTTTACAATCCGGTCTTCCAGCGAGTGAAAGCTGATGACCGCCAGCCGACCTTTGGGTTTGAGCAAACCCAGAGCTTGCGGCAAAACCTGCTCCAGCACATCCAGTTCGTGGTTGACGGCAATCCGCAGTGCCTGAAACGTGCGGGTGGCCGGATGAATTTTGCGCGCCCCCGGTTTGCCCTTGCGCCGAACCGCGCCGGCCACAACCTGCGCCAGTTGGGCGGTGCGGTGAATGGGCCGGGCGTTGATAATGGCCCGGGCAATCCGGCGGCTGTGCCGCTCTTCGCCGTACCGGTAAATCAGGTTCGCCAGTTCCGCTTCCGGCAGGGTGTTGACCAGTTCCGCCGCCGTTGGCCCTGCCTGCGGGTTCATCCGCATATCCAGCGGGCCATCGGCCTGAAAAGAAAACCCGCGTTCGGCCTGGTCAAACTGCATGGACGATACACCCAAATCCAGCAGAATTCCGTCGGCGGGCGGAATACGGTGCAGCCGGGCCAGTGCGGCCAACTGCCTGAAATTGGCGTGGTACAACTGAACCCGCTCGCCAAATTGAGCCAGGTTTTGCCGGGCCAGTTCCAGCGCCTGAGGGTCCTGGTCAAAACCGAAGAGCCGCCCGTCCGGCGCCGATGCCCGCAAAACGGCAGCAGCGTGCCCGCCGGCCCCCACCGTGCCATCAATGTAAATTCCGCCGGCGCGGGGCTGAAGGGCTTCAACAACTTCTTGTAAAAGAACAGATACGTGCATCCGAGATCTCCCACTCCCATGTTGCCATTGATGCGCTCCGGTTACAGGCTAATGCCCATGTCCTGCAACTGGCTCATCATAGCATCGGGGTCGGCTTCAACCTTGTTGAAGACCTCGGCCCAGCGTTCCGGGTTCCAGATTTCTACCCGGTTGTTGACCCCCACCACCACGGTTTCGCTGGTGATGGCGGCGTAGTCTCGCAAGTTTTGGGGAATGAGCACCCGGCCCTGCCGGTCAGGCACAGAATCGGACGCATTGGAAAAGAAAAACCGAACGAAGTTTCGGGCAGCGGCGTTGGTGGTGGTAGGCAGGGCATTAATAGCTTCTACTTGCCTGTCCCACTCAGAACGCGGATAGGCCCACAAACAGCCATCCAGCCCGCGAGTAATCACCACCCCGCCTTCCAGATCGGCCCGAAAGCGAGAGGGGATGGTTAATCGCCCTTTATCATCTACGGTGTGAGAATATTGACCTAAAAACATAGTGCGCGCAATTGGGTGTGGTGGAGGAATTTTCCCCACTGGGGCATACAGAACAAGTGTTCTATTGCCATTTTACCCCACTTTCCCCCACAAGCACCCACATTATACCCCATCTTCCCCCACCTGTCTACCTGACCCGAATTTTTTTTAAGGTTGGATTAATCTCTGATTCTCTGAAAAATTTGAATCTCATCCAATTGCGGCTCAATTTGATGTGAACTATAATGTAGCCCGTTTTGACACTTGCCATTGCTAACCAACATCTGAACTCTGTATTCTGACACCATCCACCAACAGGAGACTTATTGTGCGGGCACTGATTACGGGCATCACCGGCTTTGCCGGCGGACACCTGGCACAAATACTGCTGGATCGCGGCGACGAGGTTTTTGGCGTGGCCCGCGATTTGGGGTACGGATTGAACCACCTGACAAAAAAAGTTGAGCCGGTCATTAAGGATTTGCAGGATTACAACACGGTTGAAAATCTGCTGGCAGAAGTTCAGCCGGACGCCATTTACCATTTGGCGGGGCAGGCATTTGTTCCCACAGCCTGGGCCAACCCGTGGGATACGTTTGAAAACAATGTGCGGCCCCAACTGCACATTTTGCAGGCCATGATTAAACTTAACCTGAAGGCGCGGCTGCTGGTTGTGGCCTCTAATGAAGTGTACGGGCTGGTTCCCCCGGACCAGCTACCGGTCAGCGAGGATACACCGATGCGCCCGGACAATCCCTACGGGGTGAGCAAGGTGGCGCAGGACACGCTGGCGTTGCAGTATCACCTGAGCCACGACGTTGATGTGTTGCGGGTGCGGGCTTTTAACCACATTGGCCCGCGGCAGAGTCCGGTTTTTGTGGCGGCCTCGTTTGCCAAACAGATTGCCGAAATTGAAGCCGGAGTGAAACCGCCGGTGCTGCGCGTGGGCAACCTTGAGGCCCAGCGAGATTTTACCGACGTAGTTGACGTGATGCGCGGTTATGCCCTGCTGGTAGAACACGGCCTTCCCGGCGAAGCCTACAACGTGGGTACCGGGCGGGCACATTCCATTCAATATTTGCTGGATGTGTTGCTCAATTACACCACGGCCCGCATTCAGGTACAGCAAGACCCGGCCCGAATGCGCCCCTCAGACGTTCCCGTTATTTACGCCGACAACCGCAAGCTCAAACAACAAACCGGCTGGGAGCCCACCTACAAATTTGAAGACAGCCTGCGCCGCGTTCTCGATTACTGGCGCGGCCAGGTAAAGTAAACCACGTCAAAAGGAGAATGATTGTGACTCAGAAAATTGCCCTGATTACAGGGATTACCGGCCAGGACGGTTCGTATCTGGCCGAATTTTTGCTGGAAAAGGGGTACAAAGTAGTGGGCATGGTGCGCCGCAGCAGCACCGTAAATTTTGACCGCATTGCCCACATTCAGGATGAGCCAAACCTGGAAATTGTGCAGGGTGACCTGCTGGACCAGCTCTCGTTGATTGATATTTTGCGTGAATTTCAACCGGCAGAAGTGTACAACCTGGCCGCCCAGTCTTTTGTGCCTACCTCGTGGAAACAGCCGGTGCTCACCGGCGAATTCACCGCGCTGGGCGTAACCCGCCTGCTTGACGCCATCCGCATTGTCAATCCAGAAACCCGCTTCTACCAGGCCTCATCCAGCGAAATGTTTGGCAAAGTGATGGAAGTGCCGCAAACCGAAAATACCCCCTTTTACCCGCGTAGCCCGTACGGCGTGGCTAAAGTTTACGGCCACTGGATTACCATCAACTATCGGGAAAGCTATAATTTGTACGCCTGCTCCGGCATTTTGTTCAACCACGAAAGCCCGCGCCGGGGACTGGAATTTGTTACCCACAAAGTGACGCACGCCGCGGCGCGCATTAAACTGGGCTTGCAGGATGAGGTTCGGCTGGGCAACCTTGAAGCCCGCCGTGACTGGGGCTACGCCGGTGATTACGTGCGGGCCATGTGGCTGATGCTTCAGCAGGATGAGCCGGACGATTACGTGATTTCCACCAACCAAACCCACTCGGTGCGTGAATTGTGCGAGGTGGCCTTCAGCCACCTGGGGTTGGACTACAAAGATTACGTTAAAATTGACCAACGCTTTTACCGCCCCGCCGAAGTGGACCTGCTGATTGGCGATTCTACCAAAGGCCGCACCCAACTGGGTTGGGAACCCACCGTATCATTCAAAGAACTGGTTGAAATGATGGTTGATGCCGATATGGAAGTCCTCCGCGCCGAAGGGCACGGCGGCTGACAGGTGTCTGTGCATCCTCAGACCCCGGAGATTCGCTGAATTCTCCGGGGTTTTTTGTTTCCGGTTGACACCGGCCCGTGTTCCCGCTAAGATACCGGTCACACTATCAAATGGCGAATGTGCGAATGGCAAATATGCGAATGGTGAATGGTGAGCGACGAACAACGAGCGACAAGTAACCAATGCCGAGTGACAAGCGACAAGTGACAAACAGCAAATGAGCATTACCACCGACCAACCCGACAGCCGCCCCGCCGCCCCACCGGCGGCCCCGGCCCAACAAACATTTGCCAACCGGCTGACACGCTGGTTTGAAAAACACTGGCTGCTGGCATTCAACAGCTTTTGGGGCGCGTTTGTCATTACCCCCTGGCTGGCCCCCATTTTTATGCACATTGGCTGGACGTGGCCGGGCCGGGCTGTCTACTTTATTTACAACTTTTTCTGCCACCAGCTCCCGGAGCGAAGCTGGTTTCTGTTTGGGCCGCAGTTCAGCTACTCGCAGGCGCAAATTGCCGCCGCCTGGAACACCACCGTGCCGGCCATCAGCAACGAACTGATACGGCGGCAATTCATCGGCACCGCCGAGATTGGCTGGAAAGTGGCCTGGTCAGACCGGATGGTCTCAATGTACGGCAGCATCTTTCTGTTCGGGTTGCTGTACGCCCTGCTGCGGCAAATGGATGTCCGTGTGCCGCCCATGCCGTGGTGGCTCTTTCTCATTTTCATCACCCCCATGGCCATTGACGGCACCACCCACCTCATCAACGATGTCCTGCGCGCCCAGTTCCGCCAAACCAACGAGTGGGCCGCCCTGCTCACCGCCAACGCCTTCCCCGCCAATTTTTACGCCGGCGACCATTTTGGCTCGCTCAATTCTGTGCTGCGCTTGATTACCGGCGTGCTGTTTGGTTTTGGCGTGGTCTTTTTCCTGTGGCCCATGATGGAGCAGGAATTTTCGCCCCGCGACTGACCCCTTTCGCCCCACGATCCAAATCCCAAAAATTAACTTGACAAAAGTTGTACAATCAAGTACAACACCTGAACAAGTTTGCACTGCAAAGGACAGGCCGATGCACCAACCCATTGTTGAATTAAAAAATGTCTCCAAAAGTTACACCGAAGGCAAACAAACCCGCCTGATTCTGGATAGCATCACCACCCATTTTCAGCCCGGCGAATTCATTTTACTGCTGGGCCACAGCGGTTCCGGCAAAAGCACGCTGCTCAACCTGCTGGGCGGCATTGACGCACCCAGCAGCGGTGAAGTGTGGGTCAACGGCGCAGCCATCCACCAACTCAACGACCACCGGCGCACGCTCTTCCGGCGGCAGCATATCGGCTTTATTTTTCAGTTTTTCAACCTCATCCCCACCCTGACCGTGCTAGAAAACGTGACCCTGGCCCTGCACCTGAATGGCGGCGTCAACCGCGAGCAGGAACAGCGCGCCCGCCGCCTGCTGGAACGCGTGGGGCTGAGCCACCGCATCAACGCCTTTCCGGACCGGCTCTCCGGCGGCGAGCAGCAGCGGGTAGCCATTGTGCGGGCCGTGGCCCACAACCCCACCGTGGTGCTGGCCGACGAACCCACCGGCAACCTCGATGAGGAAACCGGGCAGACCGTGCTGGAACTCCTGCTCGAACTGACCCGGCAGGTCAACAAAACCTTGATCATGGCTACCCACAACCCGGAAATTGTGCCGCTGGCCGATAAAGTGTACGGCATCAAAAACGGCCGGCTGGTGATGTCCAACCCGGCAGCGATGAGCTTGAAAAACGGCAGCAACGGCAACCTGTCGGCCAAACTGAAGCTAACGGCGCGCAAAGAGTAGGGCGCGCAATGAACCTGTCACCCCTTTCCAAACTGGGGCTGCGCCACAGCACCCGGCATCCCGTGCAGAGTTTGCTGCTGGTGCTGGGCATTGCGCTCGGCGTGGCCATGATTGTGGCAATTGATCTGGCAAACCGCAGCGCCAGCCAGGCCTTTGCCCTGTCCACCGACAGCGTGGTGGGCAAAGCTACCCACCAGATTACTGCCGCCCCCGCCAGCCTGCCCACCGATTTGTACGTTCGGCTGCGCCGCGAGTTGGGGCTGACCGACGTGGCCCCCACCGTCACCGGGCTGGTGGCACTGGAGCAGGCCGGTGAACTGCCCCTGCAACTGCTGGGCGTTGACCCCTTTGCCGAGCGCCCCTTCCGCAATTATCTGGGCGATGGCGCGGGCGGCGTTTCGTCGGAGGCGCTGCTGAGCCTGCTCATCGAGCCGGACACCGTGCTGGTCACGCAGGATTTGGGGCAGCGGTACAACCTG
>RFJF01000150.1 GCA_003695455.1 Chloroflexota bacterium | reverse complement strand
GTTTGGGCGTAGCGGCCCATGGCGCAAACGTAATGGAGTCGCCGGCTGTGGGGATCGAGCCGGTCAACGGGCAGCGGCGGCACGGCGGGGTCGTCAATCTCGGCGGGGTCGTACCGGTTCCAGTATTCGGGAGTGATGGCAAACGGATCGTGGGGATGGGTGAAGGAGGCCAGCAGAAAAAACGGGCGGTCATCCGGGCGGCGGGCCAGGTCAAAAATTTTGCGGGTGGATTGAAAGGCAACCTCCTCGTCAAAATCAAGCTGGTTGCTGGTTTGGCACGGGCCGGCCTGCACCACACTGAGCATGTTGTGATACCAGGACGGCCGGGTTTCAAAATTTTCCCAGTCGGGCGTCCAGCCAAAATCCGAGGGGTAGATATCGGTGGTGAGCCGTTCTTCAAAGCCGTGCAGTTGGTCGGGGCCAACAAAGTGCATTTTGCCGGACAGGCAGGTGTGGTATCCTTGTGCGCGCAGGTGGTGGGCCAGCGTGGGAACATCTGCGGCAAAGGGGGCGGCGTTATCAAACGCGCCAATGCGCGAGGGAAGCTGCCCGGTCATCATTGAAGCCCGAGAGGGGGCGCACAGCGGGCTGTTGCAGTACGCGTTTTCAAAAACAACGCCGCTTTCCGCCATTGCAAACAGATGCGGCGTTTTTACCGTGGGATGCCCGTAAAACGGAAGCGCCCGCGCCGTCAACTGATCGGTCATAATGAACAAAATATTTGGATATTCTGAACCCATTGCCTGTCTTTCCGGTCAGTTGAAAGCGGTCAGGACGTTTCCGAGGCCAGTACGGTTTTCTCCGGTATTTTGCTGCCTTCTTCGGTATCGGTCAAGTGGCAGGCCACAAAATGGCCCGGCTGCAGTTCCCGGAACTCCGGCACGGTAGTGACGCACGCTTCTACGGCCAACGGGCAACGGGTGTGAAAGACGCACCCCGACGGCGGGTTCGAGGGGCTGGGCGGGTCGCCTTTGAGAATAAAGCGCCGCCGCTGCCGTTCGATTTTGGGCATGGCCGCGGGCACGGCAGAAATCAGAGATTGGGTGTAGGGATGCAGCGGGTCCCGGAACAGGGCATTGCGCGAGGCCAATTCCATCACCTTGCCCAGATACATCACCGCCACCCGGTCAGAAATATGGCGCACCATGCTCAGATCGTGGGCAATAAACAGGTACGTTAAACCCAACTGTTTCTGCAACTTTTTGAGCAGGTTGACCACTTGGGCCTGAATAGAGACATCCAGCGCCGAAATTGGCTCGTCCGCTACAATGAAACTGGGATTCAGGGACAGGGCACGGGCAATGTTAATACGCTGCCGCTGCCCGCCGGAAAATTCGTGCGGAAAACGCTTAATCCAGGCCGGTTTAAGCCCCACCAGTTCCATCAATTCAATCACCCGGTCGTGGATTTGGCGGGCGGAACCCATTCTGTGGATGTGCAGCGGTTCGCCAATGATTTTGCCAACGGAGTGGCGCGGGTTGAGCGAGGCTACCGAATCCTGAAAAATCATTTGCATTTTGGGCCGCAGGGCGCGCAACTCGGTTTCATTCAGGCTGGTCAGGTCAACATCTTCAAAGAAAACATGCCCCGACGTGGGTTTGTGCAACTGCAAAATTACGCGGCCGGTGGTTGATTTGCCGCAGCCGCTTTCGCCCACCACGCCCAGCGTTTCACCACGTCTGATTTCAAACGAAACATCATCTACGGCTTTGACGGCGCCAACCTGACGGCTGAAGATGAATCCCTTTGAAATTGGAAAGTACTTTTTCAGATTTTCAACTCGAACCAGAACATCGCCGTTGGTAGTATCAGATGCCATGTCTTGGCCCTCCTCTTTCCACATCGTAAAAACAGGCCGCCAGATGGTGCGGGCCAACATTGATTGCCGGGGGAATGGCTTCCCAGCAGCGGTCAAAGGCGTAATCGCAGCGCGGGGCAAAAGGGCACAGGGTCAGCGGCCGGTACAAATCCGGGGGAACCCCCTCGATGCTTTTCAACTCCTCCTCTTCCGCTTCACCATGCTCATCCACCCGGGGAATGGCTTGCAGCAGGCCGATGGTGTAGGGGTGGCGGGGTTTTTCATACAGGTCATCTACCAGCGCGCTCTCTACCACGGTGCCGCCGTACATCACCAGCACCCGGTCTGCCATGCCGGCCACCACGCCCAGATCGTGGGTAATCCAGACCACAGCCACCCCCATTTGCTTTTGCAGCCGTTTGACCAAATCAATAATTTGGGCCTGTACAGTAACATCCAGTGCTGTGGTTGGCTCATCGGCAATAACAATTTTGGGATGGCAGGCCATGGCAATGGCAATCATCACCCGCTGGCGCATGCC
>RFJF01000149.1 GCA_003695455.1 Chloroflexota bacterium | reverse complement strand
TGGGCTTTGCCTGTTGCTGTTTGTAAAGATGCGCTCGCCCAACTACCGGTTTGCCGGCGGCGGCGGCGGCAAAATAGGTGCGCTCCCGCCCCGGTGAAAAGAACCGAAAATCCCAGGTATCGGCGCTTTGCAACGCCTCAAGCGCCGGTACCTGCGGCCAGTAAGCCGAGGCGGCAACCAGTTTAACATCACCCTGCCAGGTCAGGGCGTTGGATAAGGCCCGCATATAGGCAATTTTGGCCGTATCGCCCTCAAAGTTCAGGCTGTACGTGGCCGTGGCCTGTGGCTGCGGCGTGGCCGGGCTTTGCTGCGATTGCGAATAAAAGATGGCCAGCAGACCAAACACAATGCCGCAACCCACCACCCACACACTTGCCAGTATCAGGATTTCTCGCCGCCGAATGGAAGCCATAATTTTGCTACCGGCCTCCGTTGGCGTTGCTGATTAAACTGCTCTGTACTATGTTCACAAGCCGGTTAACCGCCTGTTGGAACTTGAAATCGGTATCAGGTTGATTTACGATGCTTTGAGTACCACCGGCAAAAATGTTCCACCATCGGCGCTGAACGAGCGCCAATTGTCATCATAAAAATCAACCTGAAAATCATTGTCTGAGTTGTTATCCAGATAATCGGGCACCGGGTCACTGGTTGCGGCGCTCTTATCGCAGTTCCACTCATCGTAGCTGCTCAATCCGCCAATGCAATCACCGGGCGGCGACGACGGCTGGGTAATCTCCTGAGAATCTGAGTAGCTGTCGCAGTCGGAATCTTGTTTGGTAAGCAGCGGCGTGGCAATAAAGTTGTTCTGGCCCAGTTCAAACCCGTTGTAGCGCACATCGAACGGTGGGTTAGGGTTGCTTGGAGACCCCTTCAGTTGCGAACGGTACACCATCTGCAAGCGGTTGAAGGTTTGGTTAAAGCTGTTGCTGTTGCCCATAAATACCAGTTTGGGGAGGGCGGTGTTGCGCTGGTCATGCATAAAATATTCCACCGTTAAATCGGTGATGCCGTGGACGGTATCGCCGGATGGGGAGGGCCGCCCGTTGGGGTTGGTATCAAACGTGGCATTGAACGTGCCGTTGTTGCCCATAGGCACGCCCTTCCAACTGGTTGACGAAATGGAACCCACGTTGGTATAGGCGTACAGAATATCGTGCCCTGCTCCGGGCCGGCCATCGCCGGAATCAAGAATTGTGCCGTCCATTAACGCCTGCCAGGTAAGATGGGCGTAAATGTTGGCTCCTTCTTTGTGCAGGAAAATATCCGGACGAAGCCGTTTAAAGTTGCCTTCACTACTACTGCTACCCACCGCCTCACTGGTCCAGACTTCATCGTTGTTGGCAATGGCGGGGCCGGCGCTGACGGCATTGTTAGACGGAATGAGACCCGCCGCGCCCCAGTTTGCGCCGTTGTCGGTTGAAATGGCCTGGGCCAGCACAAACTCGGTGGTGGCATCGGGGGTGGAGCCGCCGCCGGTGTATTCAAAATCCCAGACTGCCATAACCGTGCTGTCTACTGCCGCAATGCGGGGGTAATCGGCGCGGCCCAGCGTGCCGGATTTGCTGCTAAACAGCGCCACCGGAGAACTGAGCGAGATGGCGTCAAAGTTTGATACATTAAAGTTGAAATATTGAATATTGCCGGACAGGTCTGCGTACGTCACGTGTACCTTGTTGTTACTGTAGGCCACCGCCGGGTTTTTACCAACATAGCCGGTGCTGGCAGCAGCGCTGACTACCCCGTTTTTTACCGTAAAATAGCGAATCAAACGGTTATTGCTGTCATCAAACACCACTACTACACCGCCCGGTGTGTAGGCCACCTGCGGGTTCTGCGAGTTGGCATTGGTTCCGCTGACGGTAACATCATTGGTGCAGGTGCCGCCCAGCGTACACTGGGTGTACCCAATGCCCGCGCCCGTGCCTTCATTTTTGTAGGCAATAGCCACGGTATCATTTGCCGATGGGTCAAAATCGAGTGTGGGTACGCTCAGGCTGCCGGTTTCAATGATGCCGCTGCTGCCGGCATCGGGCTGAAATTTCCAGTAGTGGGTAGCGGTGTAAACCTCGGAGTAGGCCAGTTTCAGGTTGCCCGCACTACTGGAGCCTTCGGTCCAGACCACGGCCGTGTACTGGCCGTTGCCGGAGAGCGCGATATCAGGCCTGCCGGAGTTGCTTGAGCCGGTGACGGTGGTGTGGCCGCAGCCGGGCAGAAAGGCCGGTGCGGCCTTCCCTGGCGTGGCGGACAGATGCGTTTGGGTTGCCAGCACTGCAATAACGGTAACCGCCGATAAAAGTACAGAAACTGCTTTTCTTGTCATTTCAAAAATTACCCTCGGATATCTGCGCGGCCATACGCCGCGCGGCGTTTATGTTGTGGCAACGTTCGGTTCAAACTATCCCTCTTAGAAATTATACCACGCAAACACCCGTGATCCCCGAAATTTTGCGTAAACGTTTTGTTACAATTTATCCTACTGCCCCACCCGCAACAGCAGGTCGGTGTTGGATATACCGCCGGCCTGCACCGTAACCGTACGCTGCACACCGTAGGCGGTTCCCTCGTTGTCAACAAACTCGGCGTACAGGGTGTATGTGCCGGGGTCCAGGTTGTAGAAGCTGTAGTTGTCTTTCCCCAGCGGCGTGTTCACCGAGTAGGTGGTTTGGATTGGCCCCGGCGGGTCAATGGCGTAGGCCCACACGGTTACACCCTCTACCCTAACCTGGGTGCTGCCAATGACCACTACCAGGTCGCCCTTGATGGTGCCTTTTGACGGGTCCTGCGCCGGCACTTCCTGCGAGGTGCAGACCTCAAGAGACAGGTCATCCATCCAGAAAACGGTAGAGTAGCGGCTGGGGTCGTTATCCGGCAGGCCGGGCGTTAGTTGCGCCGGGTTGGGCGCAAAGAAGTGAGCCGTTACGGGCTGGCCGCCCAGGTCTTTTTTATCGGCCAGCGTGCCCAAAAAGTCCGGGAAGATGTCTTTGTTGTCTATGCTGTTAAAGTCTTCGTCGGGCAGGCCGGGCGGCGCAATGTTGGTGCTGCCGTCGGGCGGGTTGTCATCGCCGTCGGCAACGGGCACATTGTTGGTTAGCGGATTATCGCTTTGGTCCAGAATGTCCAGGTACAGCAGGTCGTTGGGGCTGTTCAGAGCGATGCCCGCCGGGTCATCCGGGTTGGGCGTTTTGAGCACAGCCACTTTCAGCGACACCAGCATTTTGGTGGTGGCGTTAATCCAGTCTGGCATATTAAAGGTTTGTTTCAGTTCCGGCGCGGTATCTTTGGGGTAGCCCAGAATATCGGTGGCCGGCAGGTTAACGCCAAAGCTGCCACTGTAACGGTAAGAGCTGCCACGCGCGGCGCCGTTTACGTAATCCCAGGCAAGCTGATTGCCCGTGCCGCCGGTTTCAAAACCGGGTTGTTGCAGCAGGTTGCCGGAACACATTTCCAGGTTGGGCGGAAATTCGGGCGGCACCGGCTCCATACAGGCCGATTGGTTGAGCGGGGCACTGCCGGTTGGCGCAAAGCGGCTGGGCGGTTGGTTGGTGAGCAGTATTTGCACCAACTGGAAGTCATCTTCACGGCCCCAGAAGTTGATGGTATGAACACCCTGAGAGAGTTGTTTGGAGTATGGTTCGCCGGTTTGGCGCTGGTAGAACCAGTGCAGGCCGGAGCCGCCGGGGTCTTCAAGGAAGGTTTCGCGGGCGCCGTTAAAGCCGATGTGAATTGAATCGCTGTTGTTGTCGGGGCTGTAGCCCAGCAGCCACACGTAGTACACGCCGGATTGCAGAACATTGAAGGCATATTCCAGTTGCGGGCCATTGCTCCAGTAGTTGGCGGCGTTAAACTGCGTTTCTTCCGTATAGTCGGTGGTTGAAGAATCGTGGTAGTAAACCGCCGGGTACGAGCCGGACGGGGTTTGGGTGCGCAGCCACGTGTTGCGGCCGTCGGTGCTGGGGAAGCTGTCTGAGTAGTTGATGGCGTTGTTCACCGCCAGCCCGCTTGATTCGTTGACCACGCCGCATTCCTGCGCAGTGGGCACAGACACGCAGCTCACGCGGAAATAATCCCACAAAGATTCGCTGAGCGAGCCGTTGCCGGTGGCGTTCACCAGCCCCACCTGCACCGAGGCGCCCATCGAGTCATCTACACTGCCCAGCAGGTTCCACGCGCCAACCACGGGAATTTCACTGACGCGGGCGTTGTAGTAAAAGTAGAATTTGCCGTTGGCCCGCACAATGCGCAGCCAGGTGGGCACATCGCCGCCGGTGTCTGTCCAGTTGGCAACGGTGGCTACTGCGCCGCCGGCAGCCGCCCGATGGTAGGCGGCAACCTCGCGGGTGTTGCCGTTGTGAACCACCAGGTCCACCTTTTTGGAATCTGTGGCGGTGGTATCGCGCACCTCCAGCCCGGCTACGGAATTGGCAGTTTGGTTGGGCACGCCATTTACCTTGACAATCATATCAAACGACAGGCCGTTGACGGCGCGCCGCAGGAACATGTAGCCGCCTGCGGCATCATCACTTTGGGTAATGCCGGTACCGCTGCTGCACAGGTGAAGCTGGCCGTCCAGCTCGCCGCTTTTATCACAGGAAGAAACCGGACAGGCGCCGGTGGTGGCCGTATTAGAGGCTACCGACGGGGCCGATATTTTTTCCGGGCTGGCCCGGTAGGCAATCAACCGGTAGGCGTAGCCGGTTTGGCACACCACGGTTGGATCATTGTAGCTGGTGGTGCCGGCGGGCAGCACGACAATCTGGGTCCAGGTGGTTCCGCCGTCATCGGTGCGTTCCAGCCGCAGTTCGGTTTCATCGGTGGTCTGGTTTTGCCAGGTCACGTCAATGGTGTACACGCCGGCCGAAACGGTGTTTACCGTAGCCGCCACGTTGGTGGGCGGCGGGTAGGCCGGGTCCGGTGTGGGACACGGGTTAATGATGAAATCCTCGTTGGAGGGTTCTGATGTGGCCGCCGGGCTGTCTCGCTGGGCGCGCACCCGGTACACGTACTGCTGGTCGCAGGTCAGGCCGGTGTCGGTAAAGGTGGTCACATTGGTTCCCACCGTGCTGATTTGCGTCCAGGTGCTGCCGCCGTTGTCCGAGCGTTCAATCAGGAAGCGGTCTTCCTGGTCCGCGCCGTTGGTGTTATCGGTCCAGGTGAGCACAACTTCGGTGGTATCGGCGCCTTTAACGGCTTGCAGGTTTGTGGGCGGCGGGTAGGGCGGTGCGGGCGGATTACAGGCGCTCTCGGCGGGGCCGGTACCGCTGGGTGCGCCGGCAGATTGCTTGAGCACAATTTTGTCAACAATGGTGCCGTCTTCTCGCATCCACACATAGAAGGGCAGGGTCTGGTTGACCATAGCGGGAGTCACCGTAATCACGGTGGGCGATCCGGCGACCCTTGTACCCCATTTGTACGAATTGTTAAAACCGTCACTCAGCCCCCAACCTCCGTAGGTGGCGGGTGGGCCGTCCAGCCCCACGTGCAGCGAGTCGTTGTTGCCGGTGCCGGCAGGTGGCGGCGCCTTGACCCGCACATACACGGTGTAGTTGCCGGCGGTGGCAAAGTTGACGTAGTAGGTCATTTTTGGGCCGTTGGTGCTGTCGCCCACGTTTGTTTGCTGGGCTACAACGGGCTGGGCCTGCATAGCCACGCCGCCAGAGGCATCGGTCTCGGATAGTTCGTTCCACACCTTGCCGCTGGCCGAGCCGGAACCGGCTACTTTGGCGGCGTAGTGTTCGGCTTCCATTACAATCTGGCCGGTGCCGTTTTCCAGGAAGGGGTTGGTCTGCGAGCAGGTAGTGGGCGGTTGGCAGGCAAAGCTGATAACGCTGCTGGCCGCGCTGGGCGCAGATTGAACGCTGTTGCTGGGGCGGCTGGCAATGACGCGGTAGTAGTAGTTGGTGGCGCAAACGGCGGTGTTGTCGTTAAAGGTGGTCACATCCGGGCCAGAGGTTTGCCCCACCTGCGTCCAGCCGCTGGTGCCGTTGGGCGAGCGCTCGATGATGTAAACTTCTTCATTGGGCGAGCTGTTGGTATCGGTCCAGGTCACATCAATGGTTTCAAAACCGGTGGCGCCGGTAACCGTGGCCGCCACATTGGTGGGCGCGTTCAGAGAAATGGCCGGTGTGATTTCAATGAAGGCGATCTTGTTGTTGTTGGTCGAGCCGTTTTCAACAGTCAGCCGGCCGTCGTTTACGGTCACGGTCACGGTGTTGTCGATGAAATAGCTGTTGGTGCTGCCGGCAATTACCGGCGTGCCTTCGGCGTTGATAAAGTAGGTGCCGTTTTTATTTTTGGAATCACCGGCCACAATGCGCACGGTGTACTGGCCGTTGGGCAGGGCGTATTCCCATTTGTACACTTTGCCGCCGGGCCGCAGGCGGTTGAAGGTATCGTACCGTTCATCGGGGGCCGCGGCTTTGTTGCGGTTTTTGGCGTTAAAGTTGTCTTTGGGCTTGTTTTTGTTATCCAGCCAGCCGTAAGTGTGGCCGCCGCCGCGATTGCCGTACTTGTTTCCACCGTCAACCAGATAACTGGGGAAACCGGGCACAGGGTTAGCATCTTTATTGCGCTGGAAATTGATGCCGGTGGTGGTTTGCGCCAGCGGAATGGCCTGCTGCACAAGCTGGCCGGCGCCGTTAGCCGGGGTGGCCGGGGTGCTTTGGGCCACGGGCAGGGCAGGCGGTAATTCCAGCCCCAAGCCGGCCGGTTCAACGGTGTAGGTGCCCAGACCGTACAGTTCGGCGGGCGATTGTTCCAGCATGGCCAGCGGGTCTGTCCAGCCCAGCCCTTTGTTGGCATTGCCAAATAACTGCATGGTCCATGAGCCTTGTGAACCATCGCCAAAATCATCTTCAAACGGGGTAAGCGTACACTGCACCACCATACTGGTTTGGAACAGATTGTTAAATTCTTCGGTTTCGCCCACTTTGTCCGAGGTATCTGTGCGGCCGTGCAAATCATACGTGCCCAGGTTGAACACGGTAATGGTGGTAGAAATCAGTTTGGTCTGATTTGGCCCAATTTCGGTAATCCACATTTTGCTGTCGCCGGGGGGAAGCTGTTGGGTGTAGGTGGGTACGCCGGCCGGGGGGTTTACGTAGAGGTCGTTATCAAAGGGAATGCCGGTTACGGTCACGGGTTGGTTGTTGGTGATAGAAAGCTGAATGGGCAAAGGTACACCGGGTTGCGGGTCTGCGGGTACGGTAATGGCGGTTACCTGCAAATCTGCCACCACCACAAACAGGTCTGTTTTGGCAACCTGGTTGTTGCTGCGCACCGATTGCACCTGGTGGGCGGTGTCGGCGGTGAGACCAACCGGGGTAACGGTATCGGGAATGGTGTAGGTTACGGCGGCCTCGCCGTTGTTGTCGGTAACAATGCCGGCCTCAATCAGGGTTTCGGCGTCTGTGCCGTTGGGGCCGTTGCCGGCCACGCCGTCAATATCCACGTAAACATCGTAACCGGAATTGGCGGCGTGGTTGTGCAGCCGAACGGTAATTTCCTGCTGCGGCGCGTGCCGGTTACCGTCATCAATGGTCAGGTAGGGTGCGGCCTGAATGGTAATTTGCCGGGTGGCAGAAAAGACGGTGGATGAGCCGGCCAGGAATGAGGTGATATCGTACGTGCCGCTGGCCATGGCG
>RFJF01000148.1 GCA_003695455.1 Chloroflexota bacterium | reverse complement strand
TGGCCGAGATTGGGCTGGTACCCGGCGCGCCGTTTGAACTGGTCAATCGCGCACCGTTCAACGGGCCGTTGCGGCTCAAACTGGGCCGCCGAGAGCAGGTCATCGGTAATGAGCTGGCCGCCGCCCTGTGGGTGGCCTGCCCCGAAAATCCCCTGGCTGCTAAATAGCTATTCTCCCCACTCGCTTGCTTACACCATCAGCTTTACAAATTTATTGACTCTGCCAGATACTTCGGGAAATGTAAAACGCAAAGCGTAAACCGTAAAGAATTTGGTCTGAATCGCACATTACGTTTTACGGTTTACGTTTTTGCCGGGTATACAAACCAGTAATTATGTAAAATTGATAATCCACCAGGATGAATCACGCCGATTTAAGTTACATTTAAGGCCGTCACCCCGCATGTCCTATTGAAATTTTCCCATAAATAGGGCATGATAGAAACGTCTCCCGCCGTGGGAGTCTGCACATTAACATTTCAAACTTGGTGGTGACAATGAACTGGACTCGCTTCCTCCCTCGATTTCTGATTTTGCTTCTGCTCGCCGGCCTCTTCTCGATTCCTTTTCTGGGTGCAGAAACCTCGCCGGGCGTAACGGCTAACAACACGGTTAAGCCGCCGGTCCTGGCGTTTTATTACGGCTGGTATGATGACCAGACCTGGCAGTCGGGGTCTACGCCGGACATGCCCCAAACACTCTACCGCAGTACAGACCCGGCTGCTATTGCCCGTCACGTGCAGCAGGCCAAAGATGCCGGCATTAACGCGCTGGTGATGAGCTGGTACGGCCCGCAAACAACGGCTAACCAGACCGAACCCAACTTTAAGTTGCTGCTTGACGAGGCCCAGCGCCAGAATTTTAAGGCCGCCATTGATTTTGAAACCCGCAGCCCCTTTTACCCGGACCGCGCCGCCGTGGTAGACGGTCTCAAATATTTGCTGCAAACCCATGCCCAACATCCGGCTTACTTTCGATTCAACGGTAAGCCGGTTGTTTTTTTCTGGCAGCAGGACCGGTTTACCGTGGACGAGTGGGAATCCATCCGTGCCGAGGTGGACCCAAACCACACCTCCCTCTGGATTGCCGAAGGCACGGTGCTGGCCTACCAGTTTCAGTTTGACGGGCATCACCTGTACAACATTTCCTGGACCGATGACGTGACCACCGAACTTGACAAGTGGGGCCAGTTGGTGCGCTGGTTTGCCGGATTTTACAACGTGGACCGGCTGTGGGTAGCCACGGCCATGCCCGGATTTGACGAACGACACCTGGGCCGGGCCAGCCAGAATTACCGCCCCCGTGATAACGGCGCATTCTACCGCCAATCGTGGCAGGCCGCGCTTGATTCTCAGCCGGATATGCTGGTCATCACCAGCTTCAATGAATGGCTGGAAGACAGCCAGATTGAACCCAGCGCCACCTACGGCGATTTTTACCTCAACCTCACCCGCGAACTGGCGCTGGGCAGCGCCGCCGTGCCCAACCCACCCACCGCCACCCCAATTCCGCCGACGGCCACCCCCGTGTTGCCCACACCCACCACCGCGCCGGTTTCTGCCGGGCAGGGATCGCTGGTGGGGCTGATTACGGATGCCACCACCGGCCAGCGAATTGCCGGGGTCACGCTTTCTGCCGCGGGGCAAACCACGCAAAGCAGCGCCACCGGATTTTACCGGCTGGATAACCTGCCGCTCGGGCTGCAAACCGTCACCGCCAGCCACCCCAACTACGTAACCACCCAAAAAGCCCGTGATGTGCTGGCCGGGCAAACCCGCTGGAACAGCATCAGTTTGCAGCCGGCAACGGTTCCGGCCACGGCCACCCCAACATCTGTGCCGCCAACCGCTACCCCAATTCCGCCAACGCCCACCTTCACCCCCGTGCCGCCGACTGCCACACCCGTACCCCCCACGGCCACACCCATTCCGCCAACCGCCACTCCTGTTCCGCCAACCGCCACTCCGGTTGCCGGCGGCACCGGCAACCTCATCGGCATTATTTTTAACGCCGATACGGGCCGGCGCCTGCCGGGGGCGCAGGTTTCGGCCAACGGGCAAACGGTGCAGGCCAACGCCAACGGGGTGTATCTGCTAACCAACCTGCCGGTGGGCGATGTGCCGGTTTTGGCCGAGGCGCCCGGTTTTACCCCGGCCACACAGGTGGGCCGGGTGGATGCCGGCGCAACCCGCTGGAACAGCATCCGGCTGTCGCCGCTGGTGAACCCGCAGCCAACCAGCACGCCGCTGCCCACGGCCACGCCCGTTTTGCCAACCGCTACCGCGCCTGTGCCGCCGACCGCCACTCCGGTTGCGCCCACAGCCACGCCGTTGCCCATTCCACCCACAGCCACCCCGTTGTTGCCCACGCCCACCCCCACCTCTGTGCCGCCAACGGCCACGCCTGTGCCGCAAGTGGGTTCGCTGATCGGGCTGATTACCGATGCCGCCACCGGCCAGCGGCTGGCAGGGGCAACGGTGTCGGTGTTGGGGCAAACGCAGGTCACGGACGACCGCGGCATTTATCGTTTTGACAACCTGCCGCCGGGTTCGCAAACCGTCAGCGCGTCAAAAGACGGCTACGACTCAAACTTGCAGGCCGAAATTGTGGTGCCGGGGCAGGTGCGCTGGAACAGCATCAGCCTGAGCCGCAGCGCCATTGCCGGCTGCCCCGCCACGTCCACAATATCGTACAGTACCATCCCCATGTTGGGCACCGACACCTCCCGCCCGGATTTTCAGCACGGCGATTTGAACTTTGCCCTGCGGGGGTACAGCCCCACCAATTCCTCGTTGTGGCTCATCAATTACAACGGCGCCACCGACCCCAACGCGCCGCGACTGGCCGGGTTGTTTGAACCCAACCAGTTCAGCGGCATCACCTCGGTGTACCGGGCCAACCACTGGGATTGGGGATGCAGCGCCACCGGCTGCCGGGGCGGGGTCATCACCGATTGGCCGGTGACGGTGATGGGTGTGGCCTCGCAGCCGGGCCAGCCGGTGTACATTCCGGAGCGTGCGCCGGAAATTTACCCCGGCGCGTATAAAGCCGTGGTGCTGTACGCCGAAGAGCAGCGGCTAACGCTGGGCTACACCCGCGAAGATTCTGTGGCCTTTGGGTACTCGGTGCATCTTGAAAATATTTGCGTGGACCCCAACCTGCTGGCCCTGTAC
>RFJF01000147.1 GCA_003695455.1 Chloroflexota bacterium | reverse complement strand
GTCGTTTGTCGTTTGTCGTTTGTCGTTTGTCGTTGAGAATAAGCTATCTCTGCCAAAGAGGCAAACAGGGGTCAGTTTTTGAGCAGCAGCGGCAACCAGGTTTTGAGTGGCCCGCCCCAACTCTGGCCCACGCTGACTTCATCCACGTAGACCGTGGGGCCGGTGGCGCCGTTTTGGGTGGCGGTCAACTGCACGCCGATACTACCGGTGTAAATTTCGGTCAGGTTCAGCGGCAGGCTGACAAATTGCCAGCCGCCGGGAGTGGTGGTGTTGAAGCTGTTGGTGGGGGTCAGCCCGGCGGCAGCCAGCACGCTGGTATCGCCCAGAATTTGGGCCGAGAAGGAATCGTCGCCGTCGCCGCCGGTCATTTTGAACCAGAACGACAGCAGCGGCTTGTACACGCCCGCCACGTTGACCGTCTGCGAGATGCCCGCGCTGCCGGTCAGTTGGGCGCTGGCCCCGCCGCTGCGCACATCGGCGGCAGAGGCAGAGGGCGCGCCGGCGGTGGTCGTCCAACCGGACAGGCCGCTTTCAAAATCGCCGTTGGTCACGGCCTCGGCGGCGGGGCGCAGGGTGAGCGTGACCGGCACCACCGAAGTGAGGCTCGGCACATTCACGCTGATGGCCTGCGGGGTAATCCATTTGCTGCCCGCGTTGGCGGTCAGGTTGAAGGTGCCGACGCCGCCGTAAACTTCAAACGTGCCGTCATTGGCGCTGGTGGTGTTGAGCGCGGGCTGGCCCGCCACCGTAACGGCCACATTGGGCAACGCCTGCCCCAGCGAATTCAACACGCGCCCGGAAATCAGACCGCCGCTGACCACGGTTTTTTCCACCCACGGGCCGGGAATTTCGTGCGAATCGCCGCCGTCCTGCTCGTGCCAGGTGCGGGCACGGACCACGTATTCCACCCCCGGCACCACGGTAAAGGATTTGCCGCCGTTGGTGCTGGGCGGGTTGGTCAGTTCATCGCTGGTGAACACTTGCAGGTCGGTCCAGGTGGTGTCGGTGCTTTTGCGGTACTGGGCCTCGTAGGCAAACAGGTGGTAACCCGCCAGCGCCGAGCCACTCCAACTGGCCGCCACCTGCGTGGCCGAGGTGGGTGTGAGGGTGAGGTTGGTGGTGGGGGCGGTGTCCATAAATGAGTCATCCACCCACACCGATTGCTCCTCCAGATACGGCGCGGCCTCGAGGGCGCGCACCCGCACAAATATGGTGGCGCTGCTGCCCGTGGCCTGAAACCCCACGCCCGGCCAGAACCAGTCGGCGTCCAGCCCCTCTTCCGGACTCCAGATAACGCCGGCGGCGGTGGGGTCCGTGCCGCCGGCGGGGTCTACCCCCACACTGCGGAACATTTTGCCGTTGATTTTGCTGGTGGTTTTGCCGTACACCTGCAACATACCCACCTGAAAACCGTAATTCTGGCCGGGGGTCAGCCCGGTAACCTGCTGGTACACCCCGGCGTCAAATTTTTGGGTAGACCAGAAAAGCTGGGCGTCGCTGCCGTCCAGTTTTTCGGTGTAGCCGTACACCGGTATCAGCGATGAGGCGGCAAAGTAGCGCAGTTTGCTGTCGCTGCCATTGTGCGTGCCTGCCGGCACAAAAAAGCGGTTCCAGCCGTGGGCTACTTCCAGATTGAAAGTGCGCCCGCCGCCGGTCCACGTTCCGTACTGCACAAACGGCTGCTCAAAGGCATCATTTTGCAAATTGACGGCTGCCCACACGGCAACCGGCGCGGCCAGCATCAGCAGCAGCGCGCCAATAACAAGATGTGTTTTGGAGAGTGAATTTGGGAAAAATTTCATGATTGTCCTTTCGTCCCATTCCGGATTGAAATTGAAGATGTGTGGCGTTGCTCTCCCTGATAATACGGTAGACGGTAGACAGTAGACGGTAGGCAAAGCATCACCATGCCCGCCGGGTTGCAGTGGGGGACGAATGATTATTCGCCCCTACGGATCTTAATTCTCGTTACTGTGTCACAGTGATTGTCTAACCCCCTGGCAAAAAATATTGTAACCGGAAAGCGGTCCGGTGTTCAATGGGAGATGTCTCTTAATTGTCGGTATGTATCTATTTAGCAGGTGTCATTCTGAGTGAGGAACGAGCGAAGAATCTCTGTGAAACGCCTCAACAGCGAAGCAAGGTTATCCCGCATTGAGATTCTTCGGCCTACGGCCTCAGAGAATGACACACCCACTGAGTAATTACGTCGGCAAACAGGGGAAAAAAGTACGGACTACTCAGAGATTTAAGCCAAAATTAAAGTTAGCCAGCATGTGGTACATTACAATGCCCACGCTGGTGGCCAGATTGAGGCTGCGGGCGTTGGGGTTGCGCATGGGGATGGTGGCGCACGCTTCCGGGTGGGCGTGCAGCAGCCACTCCGGCAGGCCGGCGTCTTCACGGCCAAAGAGAAAACTATCGCCGGGCTGGGGGTGGATGCAAGTGTACGGCCGCGTCACTTTGGTGGTGAGCAAATGCGTGCGCGTCCAATCGAGCCGGGCCAGAAACGTGTCCGCGTCGGGAATGTGCTCCAGGGTCACATATTCCCAGTAATCCAGCCCGGCCCGCTTGAGATAGCGATCGGTCAGCTTGAAACCCGGCCAGCCGACAATTTGCAGATGCAGCCCGGTAGCGGCGCACAAACGCGCAATGTTGCCGCTGTTTTGCGGAATTTGCGGTTCAAGCAGCACAACGTTGAACATGGCGGATTCTCAAATCCGGTTCACATCGTGCGAGTGACTTTCTCGCATCCCGGCCGGGGTGATTTCAATAAATTCGGCGTTTTGTTGCAGTTGTTTAATGGTGAACGCGCCGCCGTAACTCAACCCGGAGCGCAGACCGCCCACCAGTTGGTAGAGCAGCTCGCCCACGTGGCCGCGGTAGGGAACCACCGCCTCAACGCCTTCCGGCACCACCTTGTCCCAATCTTCCGGGCTTTCGGCGCTTTCGTCCTCGCCGCGCTCCACGGCTTTGCGGCCCATGGCCGCGCCCAGCGAGGCCATGCCGCGCACCACCTTGAACTTTTGCCCGTTGCGAATGACCGTTGAACCGGGCGATTCCTCGCATCCGGCAAACATACTGCCCATCATCACCGAGGCTGCGCCGGCGGCCAGCGCCTTCACCAAATCACCGGAGGCCTTGATTCCGCCGTCGGCAATGATGGGAATATCGCGCCCGGACTCGGCCACCCCGGCCACACCGTCCATAATAGCGGTCAATTGGGGCACGCCAAAGCCGGTCACAATGCGGGTGGTGCAGATGGAGCCGGGCCCAACCCCAACTTTGATGGCGTCCGCCCCGGCCTGAGCCAGTTCTTTGGCGCCGTCTTTTGAGGCTACGTTGCCGGCCACAATCTGCGCCGCCGGAAACGTGGCGCGCAGGTTTTTTACCATATTGATGCAGGTATCGGCGTGGCCGTGGGCAATATCAAGCACCAGCAAATCTGCGCCGGCGGCCAGCAGCGCCTCGGCCCGTTCCATATCGGTGGGTTTTACGCCGATGGCCGCGCCCACCCGCAGCCGCCCTTTGCTGTCTTTGGTGGCGTTGGGGTGGCGGTTGAATTTAACAATATCCTGCGCCGTGACCAGCCCCACCAGCTTGCCGGAGTCATCCAGCACCGGAAGTTTCTCCAGCCGGTGCTGGTGCAGCAGGTGGCGCGCCTCGTCCGGCGAAACACCCGCCGGCGCGCTGACAATTTCGTCCGGGGGCGTCATCACCGACGCGACCGGCGCGGTATCATCGGGGGCCAGCACAATATCGCGCTGGGTAACCAGCCCCACCAGCTCATCCTGGCCGTTGGTCACAACCAGCCCGCCCACATCGTGCTGCTGCATCAGCCGGCGCGCCTCATTCACAGAAGCCTTCACAGAAATTGAGTAGGGTTGTTCAACCATAAATCCTTCGGCGCGTTTGACCCGGCTGACCTGTTTTACCTGCTGGTCAATGGTCATAAAACGATGAATGATGCCAATGCCGCCCGCCCGGGCCATGGCAATAGCCATGCGGTATTCTGTTACCGTGTCCATGTTGGCGCTGACAATTGGAATCCGCAGGCTGATTGACGGCGTCAGTTGGGTTGACGTATCCACATCATTCCGCGAGCTGACCGGCGAACGTTTTGGAACCAGCAACACATCATCAAATGTTAAACCTTTTGTTGAACGGACTTTCATTTCACACTCCATATCCCAATGTATTCCGGCAAAAATCGCGGGTATTTTACTGCACATCCCCCCAATGAGCAATCAAAACCGGAAATAGCGCACGCTTTGGCCGATTTTTGGCAGCGTGATACAATACAGGGTCAAAGTTGCCGGTACCGGCAGTTTTTAAGCAATAAACCATTAATCAAGAAAGGGAGTAAATTATGCAGCGAGAAATTATTTCCACCCCCCATGCGCCGGCGGCCGTTGGCCCCTACTCGCAGGCCGTAAAAATTGGGCAGTTTGTGTTTACGGCGGGGCAAATTCCCCTGGTGCCGGAAACCGGCAAACTGGTTGAAGGCGACATCAAAGCACAAACCACGCAGGTGATGAAAAATCTGACCGCCGTGCTTGAAACCGCCGGCACAAATCTGGACAACGTGGTCAAAACCACCATCTTTGTGGCAGATTTGGCCGACTTTGCCGCCGTCAACGAGGTGTACGGCAGTTACTTCACCGGCGCGCCGCCGGCGCGCAGTACGGTGCAGGTAGCCGGCCTGCCGCTGGGCGCGGCAGTAGAGATAGAAATGGTCGCGGCAATTCCGGGAAAATAGCAAAATTGCCGGAACTTCCGGTTGTTGTTCTGTTTGATTTTTGAAATGAAACGAAGTATAATGTTCTTCACTCAAAATCGCCGGAGGCTCAACAAAAAACCCGGTGATTAAAGAGAAATCGTTTAATTGGAGAAGGTAATTTGGCCAGCGTATCTAACGACCAAAACATGTCGATGGCGGAGCTTTTGGAACAAGAAGAGCACGTCATGCAGGAAGTCAAGCACGGCACCATTGTAAAAGGAGTTGTCGCCAGTAAAAAACCGGGCGAAATCTTTGTGGATGTTGGTGCAAAGTATGAAGGTTTGGTAGAACCCCGAGACCTTGATAATCTCACCCCGGAAGAAATTGCCGAAATAAATGTCGGCGACACCATTCCGGTTTACGTGCTGAAAACGCCCAATGATGAAGAAGCCCACATCATCCTTTCGCTCAGCCGGGCCAGAGCAGAAAAAGATTGGGATGAAGCCGAGCGTCTTTTTGAAGCCAGTGAAATGATTGAAAGCAAAGTCATTGGCAACAACAAAGGCGGGCTGATTGTGAGCTTTGGGCACGTTCGGGGGTTTGTGCCGGGGTCTCAACTGACCAGTGTGCAATACAACGCCGCCAACAAATCAGACCGCTGGGGCGAGTTGACCGGCAAAACGCTCAAACTCAAAATCATTGAAGTAGACCGCAGCCGCAACCGGCTTATCTTTTCTGAACGCGCCGCAGCCGATGACCTGCGGGTGGAACAGAAAAAAGAACGGGCCAAACTACTTGAAAGCATTACCGAAGGTGATGTGCGGGATGGCAGGGTAACCAGCCTGGCCGATTTTGGCGCGTTTGTGGACATTGGCGGCATTGACGGGCTGATTCATCTGTCTGAACTGGCATGGACGCACGTTTCGCACCCCGGCGAAATCCTGAAAGTTGGCGACAAAATCAAGGTGTACGTACTGAATGTTGAACACGACCAGCAGCGCGTGGCGCTCAGTCTGAAACGGTTGCAGCCAGAACCCTGGAGCGAAGTGTTTGACTACTTCCACATTGACCAGATTGTTGACGCCACCATCACCAAGCTGACCAATTTTGGCGCATTTGCCCGGATTGACAACCGGATTGAAGGGTTGATTCACATTTCTGAAATTTCAGACAGAAATATTTCTCACCCCCGTGACGTAGTATCTGAAGGGCAGGAAGTTCGGGTGCGGATTATTCACATTGACCCCGACCGCCGCCGGATGGGGTTAAGCATGAAGCAAGTTGAAGATGAATCAGACTGGGCCGATTACGAACAGGCTGAAGACTCTGATGGTGAAGATGCCGAATAGAGCTTTCTTGCTTGCCACACCCCGGTCACAACGACGTGCCAGATATCAACACCAAAAATTGTTACCCGCTAAACAAGGATTTTTAAATGAGTGACAAATTTGATCGGTTCACTAAACGTGCGCGACGAGTACTAACCCTGGCACAGGAAGAAGCACAACGGCTGAACCACAACTACATTGGCACTGAACACCTCTTGCTGGGGTTGGTAAGAGAAGAAAACGGTGTAGCCGTTCGCGTGTTGCGTGACCTTGGGGTAGACCCCAGGCAAATCCGCGAACGCGTAGAACGCACAGTAGGCCGCGGCCAGCGCGCCATGTACGGCAAACTGAGCCTCACGCCCCGCACCAAGCGCGTGATTGAACTGGCCGTGGATGAAGCCCGCCGGTTGGGGCATCACTATATTGGCACCGAACACCTGTTGCTGGGGTTGGTCAGAGCCGGCGAAGGCGTAGCCGTGGATGTGCTGCGCGGCTTGGGCGTTGGGCTGGACAAAGTTCGCTCACAAACCGCGCGGGTTATGATGGAAACATCATCCCAGTCATCCACATCCACCTCAAGCCGCGAGCAGGCCAGCAAAGGCACGCCGCTGGTTGACCAGCTTGGCACGGACCTCACGGCCCAGGCCGAACAAGGCAAACTTGACCCGGTTGTTGGCCGGCAAACTGAAATTGAGCGCGTCATTCAAATTCTTTCCCGGCGTACAAAAAACAACCCCGCCCTCATCGGCGAGCCGGGCGTTGGTAAAACCGCCATTGTCGAAGGCCTGGCGCAGCGAATTGTCAACCGCGAAGCCCCCGATGTACTGCTGGGCAAGCGCGTGGTCATGCTCGATGTCGGATCGCTGGTGGCGGGCACTATGTACCGCGGCCAGTTTGAAGAACGTCTCAAGCGCGTTATTGACGAAATCAAGGAATCGGGCGCCATTCTGTTTATTGACGAACTCCACATGCTGGTGGGCGCCGGCTCGGCCGGAAGCTCGGTTGATGCGGCCAACATTCTCAAACCGGCGCTGGCCCGCGGCGAACTGCAATGTATTGGCGCCACCACGCTGGATGAGTACCGCAAAAACATTGAAGGCGACGCCGCGCTCGAACGGCGTTTTCAGTCTGTAACCGTTGACGAACCTTCAATTGAAGAAACCATTCAGATTTTGAAGGGAATCCGCAATCGCTACGAAGCCCACCACAATCTGGAAATCACCGATGAGGCGCTGGTAGCCGCCGCCAATCTGGCTGCCCGCTACGTGACCGACCGCTTTATGCCGGATAAAGCCATTGACCTGATTGACGAAGCCGGCGCACGTGTCCGGTTGTACAAAGTGCCGTTTTCCGGCAAAAGCGAACAGACGCTCAAGACTGAACCGGACATCGCCTCTCCGTTTGGCGATTTCCCCAAACTACCCGACCACGAAGGCAGTCTGGACAGCACGCTGGACGATATTGGCCTTGAGTTGGAAGACTCAAAACCATTACCCAGTGTTACAGAAGAAGACATTGCCGAAGTTGTATCAATGTGGACGGGAATCCCGGTGCGCCGCCTGGCCACCGAAGAAAAAGAACGCCTGCTGCAAATGGAAGATGCGCTGCACCAGCGCGTTGTTGGCCAGCATGAAGCCATCGAGGCTATTTCAAAGGCCGTGCGCCGTGCGCGGGCCGGGTTAAAAGACCCGCGCCGCCCCATTGGCACGTTCATCTTTTTGGGCCCCACCGGCGTGGGCAAAACCGAACTGGCAAAAACGCTGGCCGAATTTATGTTTGGCAGCGAAGACGCGCTCATCAAACTTGATATGAGCGAATTTATGGAACGGCACAACGTGGCCCGGCTGGTCGGTTCGCCGCCGGGGTATGTGGGCTTTGAAGAAGGCGGGCAGCTCACCGAATCGGTGCGCCGCCGCCCGTACAGCGTCATTCTGTTTGACGAGATTGAAAAAGCCCACCCGGAAGCGTTCAACACGCTGCTGCAAATCATGGAAGATGGTCAACTGAGTGACGCCAAAGGCAAAAAGGTTGATTTCAGAAACACCATTCTCATTCTAACCTCAAACGTGGGCGCTGACCTGATCAAACGCGAAACCAGCCTGGGTTTCAACATTAAGCGCGAAGAAAACGCCAGCGAAGAACACGATTACCAAAAAATGCGCAAAAAAGTGATGGAAGAAATGGAACGCACCTTCCGGCCGGAATTCAGAAACCGGCTGGACGGCACCATCATCTTCCGGGCGCTCACCCGCAAAGAAATTGGCGAGATTGTAGATTTGCTGGTTCAGCACGTACACGAATTGCTCAAAGAGCACGATATCAAGCTGGTCATCACCGAAGCCGCCAAAGATTTTCTGGCCGAAGAAGGATACAACCCTGATTTTGGCGCACGTCCCCTGCGCCGGGTCATCCAGGCCAGAATTGAAGATGCGCTGTCTGAAGGTATTCTGGCCAACAACTTTAAAGCCGGTGACACGGTTCAGGCTGATGTAAAAGATGGTGAAATTGTGTTTGAAGTCATCGCCTCTGCCGAAACGCCGGAAGAGGTGGTACCTGAAGCCGTTTGATTTTTTGACTTTTGAGCCAATAAAAACCCTGCCGTCAATTGACGGCAGGGTTTTTTGATTCCGGCAGTGGATTTATCACCCGCACAAAAAAACCGGACGCCTGAGGCCCGGCAGATTATTCAGCGTTTTTCAGATTTTCAAAATTGTTTACTGTTGCAGCAAATCTTCAATAACCTCCACCAGATGGCTGGAGCTGAACGGTTTGGTTAAACAGGCATTGGCGCCCATTTGCCTGGCTTTGGTTGTTTCCTCTTCCTGACCAATGGCCGTAATCACAATAACCGGCACGTTTGCCAGCTCCGGGTCCTGCCGAACGGCCTCTAAAAACTCGTACCCATCCATCACCGGCATTGAAATATCACAGGTTACAACGTGCGGGTGATGTTTTTTTAACATTTCCAACCCCTCGCGGCCGTTGGCGGCTTCAAGAGATTCAAAGTCAGACATGGTCAACATTCTGGCAATCAGCCGCCGAATGTGCGGGGCATCATCAATGATGAGGACTTTTGTTGACACAATCCGGCCCTTTGCACATCACAACAAACTCTGTCTGGCTTCAATCGGGGTGGGGTGAATGGAAAACACTCGATCGAGCATGGTCAGCCTGAATACAATTTGGGCTTGCGATTGTGCACCACACAGCACAATTCTCCCGTGTTTTTCATTGGCCAGCCGCAACCCGGATACCAGCGCCACCAGCCCTGAGCTATCAATAAACGGAACGTTTTGTAAATCCAGAATAATCTTTTTCTGGTTGGCCTCAATCAGTTCAGCCAGCACACCTTTCACCTGCACGCTGGAACGGGCATCAAGCCGGCCATCCAGTTGAACAAGCGTAATATTGCCTGCCATGGGCTGGTGTGAAACGTTCATTAACAATTACTTTCAATCTGCGCCGGCTGTATCAAGCGCCGCTTCAACGCTATCGTGAATTTCAAACACACGGTCAAACATGGTCAGTTCAAACAACAGGCGGGCCTGGGCCTGAGGCGCAGCCAGCTTCAGATGCGCCGCCTCGCCGCCCAACGTTTTCAGGCCGGAAACCAGTGCAGCCAATCCGGAACTGTCAATGAACGGGACCTGGTGCAAATCCACAACCACCTGGTTCACGCCCTTTTCTACCAAGTCTCTGAAGGTCTGTTTGGCTTCTTCTGCAGAACGAGCGTTGAGCGCTCCGTCAAAAGAGACAATACTTACGGTTGGCGAGATAGATTTGCTTGCGATTTCCATAAAATCCTCCTGCCCGGTTACCGGGCAACTAGAAGTACGTATTGAACAAGTCTGCACGTTGCGGTGGCATTGCAGTGGGCAACTTGTTTTATGAAAACTATTGGCCGCCCCATTTTAATCTTATAACGACGAACATGCAATTCAGACACCATACCTTAACATGAAAGACACGCCTGAATGCCTGCCTTCAGCTCAGCAAATCATTGAACAGCCGGTTGTTTTATTGTTGCGAGGGTAAAAATTTAATCAAATGCCAGTGGTTTCCGGTTTCGGCTTTGCTTTCATAGGAAACCACGTCCATAATCTGACGCACAATATGCAATCCGTACCCGCCCTCACGCAAGTTGGTGGGGTCAGCGTCGGGTTCCGGCACCGAGTTGGGGTCAAAACCAAGGCCCTGGTCAAAAAAATCAAGCTGCACGCCGTTGTTCAACAACGTTACCTGCCCTCTTATTTTTCCGTTTTCAGAGTCAACGTAAGCATGTTTCATAATATTTGTGCAAATTTCTGAAATCGCCAGTTCTATCAGGTAGATAAAATCATCACCGCGCGAACCGGCAGGCAACCCGGAATGTTCACGGCAGGTATTGGCAATTTGCTGTGAAATATCGCTGAGATAATCCATGTTGGCCGGATAGATGAAATCTACGGTTTTGACCACGGTAGAAATATTCTGCGGGGCAGGAACTTCGGCCTGCGCCAATGTTTTGAGGATTAGCATGGTGGCGTCGTCTCCCCAGGCCGCGTGCCGCCGAAAATTACTCACCTCAGACTGGATGAATTGCTGAAGCTGCTCCGGCGGCTCGGTGCCGCGAGATTTTACAATATATTTGAGCCGGTTGAGTCCAAAAAAATCGTGGTTGGGTGATTGTGCCTCGGTGATGCCGTCTGTGTACAGCACCAGCGTGTCACCGGGGTCAAGGTTGATCGTTCGGGAGCGGTTATCCTGCAAATTAAAAATGCCCACCGGCAGCGATGTGGCTTTGAGCATTTCTACCGATCTGTCTGCACTGCGCCAGAGTAACGCCGGGGTGTGACCGGCGCTGGCGTACGTAATTCGGCCTTCAAATGTGTCAATTGAGGCCACAAACACGGTTACAAATGAATCCGTGCGGCTTAATTCCTGATACAACACGTTGTTAGCCTGCTGAATGATTTTGTGGGGCGGTTCGCCACGCATGGCTTCTACGCGCAGCATGGTGCGGGTTACAGAGGTGAGCATGGCCGCCGGAATGCCCTTGCCCGATACATCGCCAATCATCACCACCAAATGCCGGTCATCCAGCGTTACAAAGTCGTAAAAATCACCGCCCACTTCAGATGCCGGCACCGACGAAACCGCCATTGACAGCCCGCCCATTTGGGGCAGCTTTACCGGCAGAAAACTTTCCTGAATTTCGGCGGCAATTTCCAGTTCGCGGCTAATGCGTTCTTCTACCACCAGTTTGCGGTGGGTGATGTGGTTGTTAATGATGGTGGTCACTTGCTGGGCCAGCGCGGCCAGCAGTTTGGCATCGCCGGCGGTAAAATTGTGGTTGAATTTGTTAACCAGCCCCAGCACGGCGCGGG
>RFJF01000146.1 GCA_003695455.1 Chloroflexota bacterium | reverse complement strand
GGGAAGTTTGTCAAACAGGTCTATTTCTACCGCAAGGTCTTTTTGTTTGAGAAAGTGGTCGGCGGCGTAAAAGCCGGTTGGCCCGGCGCCAATAATGGCGACGCGCAAGGGGTTGGAAGCAGTTCCTGGGGTTGGCATAAGCATCTCCTGTTAATTAAATTTTGTTACAAACAAAAGGCGCACCTGTTACACCTGTAACAGGCACGCCCCCCAACGCTATTTTTTGGCAAAGCACCGCCGTGCCCCGGTTACACCGCCGTTGCCAGAATTTGACGGCGCAGGGTGTCGGCCTCACCTTCAAGATTGTTGCGCTCGGCTTTGACCACATCACCAATCGACACAATGCCCATCAGCACACCCTGGTCATCCACAATAGGCAGGTGCCGGATGCGGCGGTCGGTCATGGTGTTGGCTACCGCCCGCAAATCATCCTGCGGCACACCGAGGATGAGGTTTTTGGTCATCACCTCGCCAACCGGCACCGAGAAGCAGTTCTCGTTTTTGGCCGCCAGCCGCACAATATCCCGTTCAGAAATAATGCCGATGGGATGATTTTGCGTATCGGCAATAACCAGCGCACCGTAATTGTGCTCTGCCAGCACCTTCAGCGCATCCCTCACCTGTTGGTCCGGGCCAATTGTTACAACATGCGCGCCTTTGGTTGCCAGAATACTTTTGATATTCATACTTTCCCCCCTGAAAGCTGTTTAAATTATTTTGTTCCAAGTCTTTTCGTTTCGTTCGATCTGCGAGGATGGCGCCGGGGTTGCGGTGATGAATGGTACACGTTGAGAGGCAACGTAGTGAAAGTATAGGTTTTTTTTATAGAATTGTCAATAGAAAATCAAAACGCGCCGGGGAAAACTCCCCGGCGCGCAAAACTAGCGAGCCACGCTCAAATACTTTTCGCCGCCGTCCGGAAACAGGGTAATCACCACACCCTCGTCCAGCGATTTTGCCAGCTCAATAGCTGCCCAGGCCGCCGCTCCCGCCGAGTAGCCCACAAACAGGCCTTCCTCCTGCGCCAGCCGCCGGGCCATATTGTGCGCGTCGTCCGGCAGCGCCGAGATGTGCCGGTCGGCAAAGCCGGGGTCGTAAATGCCGGGCACAATGCTGGTTTCCATATGCTTCAACCCCTCGATGATAGCCAGTTCATCGGCGGGTTCCACGGCCACTACCTGCACCGCCGGGTTAAAATCCTTGAGCCGCCGGCCTGTGCCCATCAGTGTGCCGCTGGTGCCAATGCCGGCCACAAAATGCGTCACCGCGCCGCCGGTTTGCTCCCACACTTCCACGCCGGTAGAGTGGTAGTGCGATTGCCAGTTGGCGGGGTTGTTGTACTGGTCCGGATGAAAATAGCGCTCCGGCTCTTCGTGCGCCAGCCGGTGGACGGTGCGGATAGATTCATCAATGCCTTCCAGCGGGTCGGTCAGCAAAAGTTCGGCGCCGTAGGCGGCCAGAATTTTTTTGCGCTCATCGCTGACGTTGCCGGGCATTACCAGTTTGACCCGGTAGCCTTTGGCCGCGCCAATCATGGCCATGGCAATGCCGGTGTTGCCGGAGGTGGCGTCAATGATGGTTTTGCCGGGGGTCAGCAGGCCGCGCCGTTCGCCATCTTCAATCATGCCCAGCGCGGGCCGGGCCTTCACCGAGCCGCTGGCGTTGAACCATTCGGCTTTGGCAAAAACTACCACGTTGGGGCTGACGCCTTCGGCGGCGGCAATGTTGTGCAGGGGCAGCAACGGCGTGTTGCCAATACGAGACAGCAGCGTGTCGCTCAGCGGGCGGCTGCGCCCGGCGGGCCGGGCCAACACAAACGGCGGCACGCTGACTTTGGGTTGGTTCACTGCTTGTAAAATTGTCATAAGATTCTCTCAGTCATCGGTCATTTGTTATCCGGTGAATTGACAATTCAAAATTCTCAATTCACCATTCACCATTCATCAGGCCGATACGGCCGCCTGCGCGCCGTTGGCAGACACAACTTCTACCGGGGGTACGCCGCAGAACTGGTTGTAATCAATTAATTCGGTCACGGTGGGGTGCTCGCCGCAAACGGGGCAGGCCGGATTTTTGGCGATGTTCAGTGCGCGGAATTCGCCGTCGAGTGCATCGTACTGCAACAGCCGGCCCACCAGCGGGTCGCCCTGGCCCAAAATCAGTTTGATGGCTTCCAGCGCCTCCAAACTACCGATGATGCCGGGCAGCACGCCCAGCACGCCGCCTTCGGCGCAGCTTGGCACTTCGCCGGGCGGCGGGGGATCGGGGTAGAGGCAGCGGTAGCACGGCCCGCCTTTGGTGGTATCAAACACCGTCACCTGCCCCTCAAAGCGCAGCACGCTGGCATCTACCAGTGGTTTGCCCAGCAGCACGCAGGCATCGTTAACCAGGTAGCGGGTGGGGAAGTTGTCCGAGCCGTTAATCACAATATCGTACTGGCTGATGATGTTGAAAGCGTTCTGGCTGGTAATCTGGGTGCGGTGGCCAATCACGCTGACATCCGGGTTGAGTTGGCCGATGGTGTGGGCGGCGGATTCAACCTTGGGCTTGTCCACGTCATCCAGCCGATGAATAATTTGCCGCTGAAGGTTGCTGGTATCTACCACGTCAAAATCAACCAGCCCAATCCGGCCCACGCCGGCGGCAGCCAAATAAATGGCCGCCGGACTGCCCAGCCCGCCCGCGCCAATCAGCAGCACGCTGGCATCCATCAGTTTGAGTTGGCCCTCTTCGCCAACTTCCGGCATGACAATGTGGCGAGCGTAGCGGTTGCGTTGTTCCGGGGTGAGCGTGCGCGGCACCACAAAGGGATAACCGGCGTTTTTCCAGCCGCTAAAGCCGCCGGCCACCGACACCACATTTCTGTAGCCCATGGTTTGCAGGTCTCGCGCGCCCAGCAGACTGCGAACCCCGCCGGCGCACATCACGGCGATGGGTTTGCGGCGGTTGGCCTGCCGGGTTTCAATTTGCAGTTCCAGAAATCCACGGGGAATGTGGGCTGCGCCGCTGATGTGGCCCTGGTCCCACTCATCGCGCCCGCGAATGTCCACCAGCGTGATTTCTCCTTTGTCCAGCTTGTCGGCCAGTTCATGCACGCTGATTTCCTTGATTTCCTGCCGGAGTTTAGCCAGCAGTTGGTCACTTGTAATGTAAGCCATGTTTGCCTCGCTTGCGGTTAGCGGCCGCCGGCCATGGCCGGGACAATTGAAATTTCATCGGTGGCGGCCACAGGGGTTTCCGGCCCTTGCAGGGTGCGGATTTCGTTGCCGTTGACAAATACGTTGACGTAGCGTTTAATCTGGCCGCTGTCATCACACAGCCGGGATTTGACGCCGGGGTATTCGGCCTCCAGATTGTTGATGAGTTCCTGAACGGTGGCTCCGCTGGCCTGAACTTTGCTTTGGCTGTTGGTGTAGCGGCGCAGGGGGCTGGGAATTCGTACGGTGGTCATGTTTATGGTTACTCCTTTATTTTGGAATTAAAATTTTCCTGGTTTGGGTATTTTCACTGCAATAAAAAAACTCACCGTTGGAAACAACGATGAGTTTGGGGGTGCAGACCGGTGGTGGATGACGGGGTGCTGACCGGAAGGGTTCCGTACAATTTGAGGGTGTGGCTGCTGGTGCTGAAGCTCATCGTCGTTGCAACACGGCGATGCGGGCTGCCGCAGCCAGGCCCTCAATCATTGAGGGCGGGGCTACCGCGCCCGCATACAACAGATGCAACAACAGATTGCGTTGGTCAGCACGTTCAACATTTTACAACTCAAATAAGAAAATCTTATAGTTACAAATAAGTTTCTGTGATATAGACAGATTGAATTGCCGGTATCTTACCCGCACCGGCAATTTTGGTCAAATTGAATTTTAGAAGAAACCCAGCAGGGTGGGGTCTTCCATCATTTCCGGGGTCCACTGTTCGGGCAAAACCTGAACCTTGACATCACCGCCCACGGCTTTTTCTGCAAAATCCTTGACCTGCTGAACCAGCCACGGCCCGTAGGGACAAAACGGGGTGGTCAGCAGCATTTTAACCTCAGCCGGGGTGGTTTCAAGATTAACGCTGCGCAGTAACCCCAGGGTCACAATATCCAGATGCAGTTCCGGGTCAACTACGCTGCGCAGGGCTTCACGCACGGTTTCTTCGGTCACTTCGCCGGCGGCGGGAGTTGTTTCTTCAGCCATGTTTGCTCCTTTAAAAATAGGATTCAGGGGTCGGGAGTCAGGAATTAGGGGGAAGTTTCGGGCGTGTCACCCTGAGCAAAGCGCAGGGTCTCCCAACCGGTAAAATGTTAATTTTCAATCATCGTTGGGGGCAATCAGTATATTATCGCCCTCAATTCTTACCTGAAACGTGGGCGCCGGCGAGAAGGCGGGCATGGTTTGCGCGCCGGTTTTTACGTTGAACCGTGCCCCGTGGCGGGGGCAAATCACGCAGTCGCCGTCCAGTTCGCCGTCAATCAGCGGGCCGTCATCGTGGGTGCAAACATCAGAAATGGCGTAAATCTGCCCGCCGATGTTGAACAACCCCACGTCTTCGCCATCATATTCAACCCGTATTTTCTGGCCGGGGGCCAGGTCTGCCAATGTAGCTACTTGCACAAATTCTGTCATCATTTACCAATCGTCGTCGTCATTCCAGTCGGATTCGCTCAGGCCGTACACACCGGCCTTGAGTACCTTCAGCGAAAGCAGCGCGCATTTGAGCCGAACCGGGCCAATTTCAATGCCCAGTAAATCCAGAATATCATCTTTGCCAATCTGTTTGGCCTCTTCCAGAGTTTTGCCTTCCAGCAGTTCGGTGAGCATGCTGGCGCTGGCCTGGCTAATGGCACACCCCTTGCCGGAGAAGGCTACTTTGTCAATGACGTTGTCATCGTTGACGTGCAGGTCAATCCGCACAATATCGCCGCAGAGGGGGTTGTGTTCCTCGTGCGAGTGGGTGGCATCGGCCAGCGTGCCGGCGTTGCGCGGGTCGCGGTAGTGGTCAAGTATGTTCTCTTTGTAGAAGTCGTCCATGATTTGATTTTATCCAAAAAGTTCGATGACCCGCTCCAGTCCCTGGGCCAGTTTGTCAATTTCTTCCGGGGTGTTGTACACATAAAAACTGGCGCGGGTGGTGGCTTGCAGTTCAAACTTATCGTGCAGGGGCATGGCGCAGTGATGCCCGGCCCGCACGGCCACGCCGTCGCCGTCGAGGACGGCAGACACGTCGTGGGCGTGAATGTTGCCCAGCGTAAAAGCCACCGCGCCGCCGCGCACCGCCGGGTCCTGCGGCCCGTAAATGCGAATACCTTCAACCTGGCTGAGCCGTTCCAGCGCGTAGCTGACCAGCTCAATCTCGTGGCGGCGCACGTTGTCCATGCCCAGCGCGTTCAGGTAATCCACGGCGTAACCCAGCCCAATCGCCTCGGCAATGGAGGGCGTGCCGGCTTCAAATTTCCACGGCAGGTCGTTCCAGTCACAGCCGTTGAGCGTGACTTTTTTGATCATATCGCCGCCGGTGAGAAAAGGCGGCATATCGGCCAGAATTTCCTTGCGCGCCCACAACACGCCAATGCCGGTTGGCCCCAGCATTTTGTGGCCGGAAAAGACCAGAAAATCGCAATCGAGCGCCTGCACGTCGGTGGGCATGTGGGGTACGCTCTGCGCCCCGTCAACCAGCACCAGCGCGCCCACGGCATGCGCCTTGCGGATAATCTCATCCAGCGGGGGAATGGTTCCCAGCACGTTGCTCATGCCGGTCACGGCCACCAGCTTCACCGACGAATTGAGCATTTGGTCAAACGCATCCAAATCCAGATACCCCTGTTGGGTCACGGGGATGTATTTGACGGTGGCCCCGGTTCGGGCGGCCAGTTGCTGCCACGGCACCAGGTTGGCGTGGTGTTCCATCTCGGTTGAAATTATTACATCGCCGGCGGAGATGTTGGCCTGCCCCCAACTGAAGGCCACCAGATTGACGCTTTCTGTGGTGTTGCGGGTAAAAATGACCTCTCGCCAACTGCGGGCGTTGATGAATCGGCCTGTTTTTTTGCGCGCCTGCTCGTACGCCGCCGAGGCTTTCTCGCTGATCTGGTAGATGCCGCGATGCACGTTGGCGTTGTACTGGCGGTAATACACGTCCATGGCCTCAATGACAGCCAGCGGCTTTTGCGAGCTGGCGCCACTGTCCAGATAGGTCAGCGGTTTGCCGTTGGCCGGCTGGCTGAGAATGGGAAAATCTTGCCGGATTTTGTGGGTGTCAAACATTTTTTTCTCCAATCAGGAGGATGGCTGAACCTGGCGGGCGTAGTACTTCCGCACTGCATCTTTGAGCGTTTTCAACCCCAGTGTGGCGCAGCGCACGCGGGTCAGAACCACATCGCGCCCCAGCCGGTCAACCAGATGATTATAGTCGAGGGCCTGTATTTGGGCAAGGGTTTTGCCCTGCACCATCTCCATTAACAGCGATGCCGCCCCCAGACTGATGGTACAGCCCTGCCCTTCAAATTGCACCTGCTCAACCACGCCACCCTCGGCCACGGTCAGGTAAATGGTTATTTCATCACCGCAACCGGGATTTTCGCCGCGGGCAACAATGTCGGGGTTGGCAAGTTTGCCGTAGTGGCGCGGAAATTCGTAGTGTTCCAGAAGTTGTTCGGCGTAACCCTGCCGGTCCATTTTGGGGGTCTGGTGGTTGTTGTGAGTCATGGTCTGCCAATCTGAATTTTATTTTTCAATCGGTACGCCAACCGAGTTACCCCACTCGGTCCAACTGCCGTCGTAGTTGCGCACGCTGGGGTAGCCCAGCAGGTAGGTGAGCACAAACCAGGTGTGGCTGCTGCGTTCGCCAATGCGGCAGTAGGCAACAACATTTTTATCCGGGGTGATGCCCTGCCCTTCGTACAACTCGCGCAGTTCAGCGGCAGATTTGAAAGTGCCGTCGGGGTTGGCGGCTTTGGCCCACGGAATGTTGGCCGCGCCGGGAATGTGCCCGCCGCGCACCGCGCCTTCCTGCGGGTAATCGGGCATGTGCAGCAAATCGCCGCTGAATTCACCCGGCGAGCGCACATCTACCAGCGCGCCGCCGCTTTGCAGGTGGTGCATCACCTGGTCACGGAAGGCCCGAATTTTGTAATCGGTGCGCACAGGAACCGGGTAGCCGGCAATGGGGTATTCCGGCAAATCTTTGGTCATTGGCCGGCCTTCGGCCACCCATTTGGCTCGCCCGCCGTTCATCACTTTGGCGTTGGTGTGCCCAAAAAGCTGAAACACCCAAAAGGCGTAGCAGGCCCACCAGTTGTTTTTATCGCCGTAAAAAATAACGGTGGTATCCGGGCTGATACCCCGGCTGGCCATCAGTTGCGAAAAGCCCTCACCGTCCAGATAATCACGCACCAGCGGGTCGTTCAAATCATTCACCCAGTCAATGTTGACCGCGCCGGGGATGTGTCCGGTGCCGTATAACAGCACATCTTCGTTAGATTCCACCAGCCGAATGTTGGCATCATTGAGGTGTTCGGCCACCCAACTTGTGCTGACCAGCGCTTCGGGGTGTGCGTATTCGCTCATCACGTGTCTCCTTTCAATCTACCCGCCAACCTTTAAAAAAGCGTGCTGCGCCTTGCGTGATCTCCGCCAATCGGGACACGCGCACCGCAACACGCTCAAGTTCAAAGGAGCAGCGTCTCGTAATTAATCGCCGATTTTGGCCGTTACGGCGCTGAACAGTTTTTCTCGTACGCGCTCGTTGTACATGCGGTCAAACACTTTGTAGAAAAAGCCCTCAACCACCATGCGTACGGCGGTGTTGCGCGGAATACCCCGGCTTTGCAGGTAAAAGATGTACTCCTCGTCAATCTGGCCGATGGTGGCCCCGTGCGAAGCGCGCACATCGTTGGCTTCAATTTCCAGGCTGGGGATGGAATCGGTGCGGGCGGTTTCGTCCAGCATCAGGTTTTCATTTTTGAGGTAACTGTTGGTTTGCTGGCCGGTAGGGTCAATTTTGATGAGACCGGTAAACACGCTGCGACTTTTATCTTTGACTGCGCCGTGCAGCAGCAAATCGCCGCCGGTGGCTACGCCAATGTGATGCAGCAGGCTGTCCAAATCAAGGTGTTGTTTGCCTTCCAAAAAATAAACGCCGTTGAGTTCGGTGTTTGAGCCGTTGCCTGCCAGCACGCTGTCAAAGTAGGTTTTGGTCAGCCGGCCGCCCAGTTGGCCGGTTTCCCAGATAACGTTGCTGTCAGCCTGCCCAATTGAGCGTTTGACGTTGAAGTTGTACACATCTTCGCCCCAGTTTTGCACATCCACGTACCGAATTTGCGAATTAGCCTGGGCGTAAATTTCAACCACGCCCACGTTCATGGCAATGTTGTGCGCCCCGTGCGAGATGCTCTCTTCAATGTAGGTGGCTTCCGATGATTCTTCGGCCACAATCAGGGTGCGCGGCACAATCACGCTGCCTTCGCCTTCCAGAATGAAGGCGGTCTGGAACGGCTTGTGCTGGTCAACCGCCACGCCTTTGGGCAGATACAAAAACACGCCGCCCTGCCACAACGCCGCGTTGAGCGCGGCAAATTTCCCATTCGACGGGGGCACGGCTTCTGCGGCCAGATACGGCTGCACCAGTTGGGGGTGTTCGCGGGCGGCGGTAGAGAGTTCGGCAAAAATAACGCCCTGTTGGGCCAGTTCCGGGTCCAGTTCAAAGTAAACTACGCGCCCGTTGGCAATTACAATCCGGCCGGCGGCAGCGTGACCTTCTTCCACGGCGCTGCGCACATCGGCCGGCAAATCGGCCAGGTTTTGGGTGGGGGCCACGCTTGAGGGACCGGCGGGCTGCATTTTGTTCCACTTGATTTTTTGCAGGCTGGTGCGCCGCCAATCTTCGTCGGAGCGGCTGGGCATGGGGGTTTCTTCAAACACTGTCCATGCGGTTTGCCGCTGTTGGGCCAGCCAGTCCGGCTCGTTCAGGCGGGCGGAGAGGGCGGTCACATCAGATTTGGTGAAAATTCCGGCATTGAGCAGGGCGTCTTTTGTTGATTGGGTTCGGGTGAGTTGGTGTGCCATTTTAACCTACAGAGCCCTCCATTTCCATTTCTATGAGGCGGTTCATTTCCAGCGCGTATTCCATGGGCAGTTCTTTTACAATTGGCTCAATAAAACCACTGACAATCATGTTGGCGGCCTGGTCTTCGGGGATGCCGCGGCTCATCAGGTAGAAAAGCTGCTCTTCTGAAACTTTGGAAACGCTGGCTTCGTGCCCAATGGACACGTTGTTGTTTTCAATTTCAATATAAGGGAAGGTATCTGATGCGGACTCCTCGTCCAGAATCAGGGCGTCGCAGACCACGTTGCTTTTGCTGTGGTGAGCGTTGGGGGCCACTTTGATCAACCCACGATAGCTGCCGCGACCGCCGCTTTTGCTGATGGATTTGCTGGTGATAACCGAACTGGTGTTGGGTGCGGCGTGGACAATTTTACCGCCGGCATCCTGAATTTGCCCTTTGCCGGCAAAGGCAATGGACAGTACTTCGCCGTGGGCGCCTTCATCCATCAACCACACCGCCGGGTATTTCATGGTCAGCTTTGAGCCAAGGTTGCCGTCAACCCATTCCATGGTGGCGTTTTTGTAGGCCTGCGCGCGTTTGGTCACCAGGTTGTAAACGTTGTGGCTCCAGTTTTGAATGGTAGAGTAGCGGCAGCGGCCGTTTTCTTTAACAATAATTTCAACCACAGCACTGTGCAGGCTGTCGGTAGAGTAGGTGGGCGCGGTGCAGCCTTCTACGTAGTGCACGTAAGCGCCTTCGTCAACAATGATGAGCGTGCGCTCAAACTGGCCCATATTCTGGGCGTTAATGCGGAAGTAGGCTTGCAGCGGCAGGCCCACCTCGATCCCCGGCGGCACGTAAATGAAACTGCCGCCGGACCAGACCGCCGTGTTCAGCGCGGCAAACTTGTTGTCTTCCGGGGGAATGATGGTGCCAAAATATTCTTTGACAATTTCCGGATGTTCACGCAAGCCGGCGTCCATGTCTAAAAAGAGGACGCCCTTTTTTTCAAGGTCTTCAATGATGCTGTGGTAAATGACCTCGCTCTCGTACTGAGCGCCCACGCCAGCCAAAAATTTCTGTTCGGCTTCAGGAATGCCCAGCCGGTCAAAGGTATTTTTAATGTCTTCCGGCACATCATCCCATGATTCAAACGCCTTGTCTGCACCGGTGGGTTTGATGTAGTAGTAAATATCGTCAAAATCAATTTCATTGAGCATACCCCGGCCGCCCCACTGGGGCATGGGGCGCTCAAGAAAATGTTTGTAACCGCGCAACCGGAAATCGGTCATCCAGCCCGGTTCATTCTTCATCTCAGAAATCTGCCGGACGATTTTTTCATTCAGCCCTTTTTCGGCTTTAAAGGCGTAATCTTCCGGCACGCTGAAACCGTATTTATAATCATCAAGATTAACGTCAAATGTCTGTGCCATAATTTTCTCCGTTTGTGGTGGCCGCCCGGCACTATCAGGCCGCGGTTTGTGCGGCTTCGTGTTCTTTAATCAGTTGGTCGTACCCTTCAGCTTCAAGCTTTTCAGCCAGTTCCGGCCCACCGGATTCGATGATTTGGCCGTCGTACATAATGTGGACAAAATCAGGCTTGATGTAATTGAGAATGCGCTGGTAGTGGGTAATCACAATAAATGAGCGGTCCGGGCCGGTGAGGGCGTTGACGCCTTCAGACACAACCCGCAAGGCATCAATGTCAAGGCCGGAATCGGTTTCATCCAAAATGGCAAACTTGGGTTCAAGCAGGGCCATCTGCAAAATTTCGGCGCGCTTTTTCTCGCCGCCGGAAAAACCCTCGTTCAGGTAGCGGCGGGCAAAACTTTTGTCCATTTTGAGCAAGCTCATTTTTTCATTGAGCAGCTTGCGAAATTCGGTGATGGGGATGCCTTTTTTGCCGTTGCCGTTGGTCTGCCCTTTCACGGCATTGACCGAAGTTCGCAAAAAGTTGGCCATGCTGATGCCGGGAATGGCGGTTGGGTACTGGAACGCCAGAAACAAGCCGGCGCGGGCGCGTTCATCGGGGGTCATTTCAAGCAGGTTTTCGCCATCAAGCCACACTTCGCCGCCTTCCACTTCGTACTTGGGGTGGCCGGCCAGCGAGTAGGCCATGGTGCTTTTGCCGGAACCATTGGGGCCCATAATGGCGTGGACTTCGCCCAGCCCAATTTCCAGGTTCAGCCCTTTGAGAATAAGTTTATCCTCAACACTAACACGCAGATTTTTGATCGAGAGAGAAGAGGTCATAATGCTTCGTTTGAAAACTCCTTTACGTGGAAATTCTGTTGATAATCTTGTGCAATTGCCTAAATCCCGGCTATTTTAGCATGGCCCCCACACTTTGTCAACTATTTTGTTATTAAATATTGCAAAGTTCAAAAATGCGTGATATAATCCTGTCCAGCGGCGTAAATTCGCTGGATAAGTTGATTTTTAGCCTCTTATTTGCTGGAGCATTTTTTATGACCCGAACAGAAAACGGTACACTTGTACACAAACAAATGCCGGCCACCCGCCGCAAAATTTTGAAGCTTCTCAAAGAAAACGGGCAACTCACCGCCGATGAATTAGCCAAACTGCTGGGCATTAGTTCGGTGGCGGTGCGCCGCCACCTGACCAAGCTGGAAAGCGACAACCTGGTAGCGTACGATGAAGTTCAGCGCGGTATGGGACGGCCCAGTTTTGTGTACCGGCTGGGAGAAGCCGCCGACAGCTACTTTCCGCGCCGCTACGAAGAATTGGCCACCGATGTGCTGGAAACAATCACCGAACTGTACGGCAGTGACGCCATTGACGCCATTTTCAGAATGCGCTCCCAGCAACTCATTCAAAATTACCGGTCGCAGATTACCGGCCGCACATTGAATGAACGGTTGGACCAGCTCACCCGGCTGCGCGAGGCCGACGGCTACATGTCAACCTGGGAACCCGGAGAAGATGACACGTTCATTCTTAAAGAAGCCAACTGCCCCATCATCAACGTGGCCGAGGGCTGTTACTCGGCCTGCGATTACGACCACGTGATGTTGGAGAACCTGTTGGATGCAAAAGTTGAACGCAAAAGCCATCTGATTAACGGCGACGGCGCGTGTGTGTACAAGGTAAAACCAAAAAACAAGTAAATTTCACTCCCGGGGTAGGCTTCCTTGGGAGTTTTTAAATTTGCACAATTGGCCGGGCAGTCTTAAAGTACCCCGGTCAATCTTGTTTAAGCCAACTACGGAGAAAATTATGGCAAATATTACAAAATCTCAGGTCATTGAAGCACTCAGCCACGTGATTGAGCCGGAGCTGCACAAAGACCTTGTTACCCTCAAAATGATTGAAAACCTGCAAATTAACGACGGCGCCGTTGATTTTACCATTATGCTCACCACCCCGGCCTGCCCGCTGAAACATCAAATAGAAGCCGAAGCCAGCGCCGCGGTCAAAGCCATTTCCGGGGTTGAAACCGTATCCATCAACTTTGATTCCCGCGTGCCGTCCGATGCCCGTTTGATGGGCCGCATGGACATCGGTGTGAAAAATGCCATTGCTGTGGCCTCTGGCAAAGGCGGAGTGGGCAAAAGCACCACCGCCACAAATCTGGCTATCAGCCTGGCGCTGGATGGGGCCAAAGTGGGCCTGCTGGATGTGGATGTGTACGGCCCCAACATTCCGTTGATGATGGGCGTCAGCGGTCAGCCCAAAGGCTACAACGGCAAAATTCAGCCGCTGGAAGCCCACGGCGTAAAATTGATGAGCATGGGCTTTTTGGTAGAAAAAGGGCAGGCCGTCATCTGGCGCGGCCCGATGATTCACAACGCCATCCGCCAGTTTCTGGAAGATGTGGATTGGGGCGGGCTGGATTATCTGGTGATTGATTTGCCGCCCGGCACCGGCGATGCCAGCCTCAGCCTGTCGCAGAGCATTGGGCTGACCGGCGCAGTCATTGTGACCACCCCGCAACAGGTGGCCCTGGATGACGTGGTGCGCGGCGTCTCGATGTTTCAGCAGCTCAACGTACCCGTTTTTGGAGTCATTGAAAATATGAGCTACTTTGTGGCCCCCGACACCGGAACCCGCTACGATATTTTTGGGCACGGCGGCGGTCAGGAAATGGCCCAACAGGTTGGCGCCGATTTTCTGGGCGAAGTTCCGCTGGAACCGGAAGTGCGCAAAGGCGGCGACGAAGGCACGCCTATTGTAATCCGGGACCCAAAATCTCCGGCGGCGCAATCCATCCGCGAGATTGCCCGCAAAGTTGCCGCCGCCGTGAGCCTGCAAAATATTTTGCACGGTCAGGAAAACACCAACATTTACGGCGACCCCGCCTTAAAAATCATCAACTAATTCCGGTTACTGCCGATAAAAAAGGTAGAGCGATGCCTCGCTCTGCCTTTTTTTGTGCAATCATACAAAAACGTGAAATTGACATTTCTCTGATTTTGGGAACAATACCGGTATTCAGCCGGTTACCCAAACAATTCATCAAGGGGGATGAAAAATTATGGGGAATTTTTTGGAAGTCACTATTGAAACAGTGATTGATAAAATTGAAGACAGCTACGCCGAATTGACTCGGTTGATTGAAAATTTACCGGAAGCCCAACTGACTGCCCCCAACCTGTCTAATGGCTGGTCAGTAAAGGATGTGATGGCCCACATCAGCGCCTGGGAATGGCGCTGCGCCTCGCTGTTGGATGAGGCGCACGACTCAGACTTGCCGCTTCAGGCCGAGCCGGATGTGGATGCGCTGAATAAAGAAGCATACGAAGAGCGCAAAAACTGGAGTTGGGAAGAGGTAAACTTTGACTCCCGCGCCGCCCATCGCAGCCTGCTGGCAGCCATCCGGCAAATGCCGCCGCGCCGGTTACAAAATGAGGTTGTGGCCCGCTCAATTGCCGTAGAAACGTGGGGCCACTACGAAGAACATTTGCAAGAGCTGCGCCGCTGGCACACCCGGCTGTAACACCACTCAAACTGCACAAAAAAAATCATCCCAAATGCAGGATGATTTTTTTGATTCCCCGGCTTGTGGCCCTAATCTGCTTTCTCATTTGCCCCAACTGATTTGTTCATCCCACCAGTGGCGTTCGCCGTGTTCCGTGTAGGGGGCTCGCACCGGCGGCGTCAGCGTACCTTGTTCAAACGCCACCACGCGCCGCATCTGGCCGCTTTTGGGGTGCAAAATCCACACCCCCCACGCGCCCTCTCTGTCAGACACAAACGCAATCCACTGCCCATCGGGCGACCAGACCGGCAGGCCGTCGTTGGCCAAACCACGGGTCAGGCGATGCGCGCCGCTGCCATCGCTGTTAGCCAAATACAAATCCCAGTCGCCGTTGGGATTTGCCATGTACACAATTTCCTCTGAAACCGGCGACCAATCCGGCGACCGGGCCAACGGGTTTTCCAGAATCAATTCTGTTTGCTGCTCGCTGTGTTCAATGTCTGTGCGCCACAAACCACAGCGATTACCGGTTTCGTCACACCCCTGGTACACAAACCGGAAACCGTCCGGGGCAAACGTGGGCGATTGCCCTTCTCGCCGCAAATTTACCTCCAGCGAGCCGTCGCCCCAGGCGCTGTACAGCCGCCAGCGACGGTCGCTTTCCCGCTGCGAGGCGAAGATTAACCGGTTTTCTTTGGGCGACCAATCGGGCTGGGCGTCTTCCCAGAAATGGGTAATGGATTGCGGCCGTTCGGCCAGAATATCGGTGGTAACCAGTGAACGTGGGCCGTCGGGGTCATTCCAGGAGCGAACCGCCAGCGCAAAATCATTTTTGGCGGGATGCAGGGCAGGCTCGGATACCCCCAACATGGGGGCGGTGCGCAGGTTGGTGCCGTCAGGATTGATCAGATGAATTTGATACATCTGGCCGTTAAACAGCGGGTAGGCAATGGTTCCGCCGGGCAGGGCCACCGGAGTTGGCGCAGCGGGTTGGGGTGACAATGCCGGCGGCGCCGGCTGTGCTGAACGGCCCGCCGCCGGGGCATTGCCGGAGGCCGGTTGTTGAATTGCGCTTTTTGGCAAAACATCCTGCGCCGAGTGGCGCGCGGCTGCCGGAGACTCGGATTCAGGTTCAGCGGGCGCGGTCACGGTGGGCGGGACCGGCGTGGCCTCAGATGTGCCGCCGCCGGTCACGGGCGCCAGCGTTTGCCGGGTGGTAATAAACATTGATGACAGACCGGGGATTTGCCCGCGAATGACCACCAGCGCGCCAAAAGCCAGCAGCGCCACCACCGCCACTGACCCCAGTGCGTTGAGCACTTTCAACGGCGTGGCCCAACTCAAAAATGAGCGGCGGGGAGTGGGCTGAATGGCCTGCCGCACGGTGTACCGCAAGTGCGGCGGCAGGGTGGGTTGGCCCAATGCCGCTTTCAGCACCGGGCCAAGTTCACGTTCCAGGCCGCGGGCGTCAATCAGCCGTTGGGCGCAGGCGGGACACTGTTTGAGATGCAGCTCTACCTGCCGGCGTTCTTCCGCCGAAAGTTGGTGGTCCAGATAGGCCTCAATCTGCCTGTCTACGTGATTAGTGTGCATTCTGGGCCTCAAAAATCTCCGGAGCCGAAACGCCCTGTGCAGACAACGTTTCCGCCAGCCTTCGCCGGGCGTTGTGCAGCCGGGAGTAAATGGTTCCCTCCGGACAATCCAGCATGGCCGCAATTTCTACGGCAGGCAGTTCCATATAATAATGCAAGGTAATCACCTCTTTGAGCGGGTTGCTCAGTTTTTGCACAGCCTCCCACAGCAGGCGGCGGTATTCGCCGCGCAGGGCATGACCCTCCGGCCCCAGCATGGGGTCCGGCAGTTCCGGCGGCTCGCCGGATGGGCGCAGCCACGGCATGGTGACCAATCGTTTTTTGCGCAGGTGGCTGCGGCAGTAGTTGAGCGCAATCTGGTACAACCAGGTGCCAAAACTGGCGCGGTCGGGGTCAAACCGATGGCGCGCTTTGTGGGCGCGCATAAACGTTTCTTGCACCACATCTTCTGCGGCCTGCGTTTGCTGCAACATGGCCCAGCCCAACCGGTAAATAGTTTGGGCGTGGCGGGTGTACAGCGCGTCAAACGCCGCGGCATCGCCGTTTTGCCAGCGCTCAACCAGCACAGGATCAGTCACATCCTGCTCGGGAGAGGTTTTGGTTTGCATCATATTATACGCCGTGAATCCACAATCCTTTGACCCGAAAATTGAAATTATAGTACCACAGCCGGTTTAGACAAACGTGAGCCGCAGGCGTTTGCCATCCCACGCTCACCCCACGATTTTCCCAACACAGGTTGCGCCGCTGCCACCATCGGGCATTTGGCAAGACTACTTTTATCCCCCAACCGGCGCAGTTCTGCAATTCAGGTTTTAATTCGGCTGCAAAATCAAATATTATGACTACCAAATTCCAGCATCTTGTGCTATAATTGACTTCACATATCAATTTGACATATTACATTATTTTGGATACATGTCGCCCTGTTGAGGAATAACCTGATATGATTGCCAAAAACCTGGCCGCAACACCGTTGCGGCACTGCCTGATTTTGCTGTTACTGCTGCTGCCAATGGTTGCTTGCAACACAACCCCCGACGAAACGTGCACCGGCAGCGAGGTGCCGGAAACCGTGCTGCTGGTTCGGGAGCCTGCCGGGCCACTGCCGGTTAACCGCCCCGTCACCGTTAAAGCGCGCACCAAAGACGCCAAATGCGGCGTGTCTCACATTGAACTGGTGGCGGTTGAACTGCCGCCGAATAATCAGGGTCAAACGTTTGCCAACGTGCTGGTTCGGGCCGATGCCCCGCCGTTTGCGCAAACCACCTTCACCGCCGAGCAAACCTTTGTGCCTACCCAACGCGGCGATTATTTAATCAAAGTCAAGGGGTACAATCTGGTGGGCAACTGGCAAGAATCGGCGTCTATCCGGTTTACCGCGCAGTAGCCGGGTCTTTTGCAGGAACGCGTTCGGGCGAGGAGTTTTGCAGGGATGAATAAAAACAGAGTCCGGTTAATTTTTGGTGTAATTCTGGTGATTCTGCTGGTCAGCGTGCTGATCAGCGGGTGCAGTTTTGGTGATCTGTTTGGCGGGCAGAGCAGCGCCAAATTGCCCGCGCCACAAAGCTCGGCCATCATCACCCCCGCCGACCAAACGGTGATTGCGGTGGGTTTTCCGGTGCAGGTGCTGAGCCGGCACGCCTCGTTTAAAGAGCTATCGCGGGTGGAGTTGTGGGTTCAAAAAGAAGGCCAGGCCGAAACCCAGCTCCGCGCCGACCAGCCAGGCGAAGGCACCGTGCGCCAGGAATGGATTCCTGACAGCCCCGGCGTGTACACCCTGCGCGTCAAAGACATTGATTTTAACAACGCCGAAAAAGGCTCTCCGGCCCCGGTCACGGTTCGGGTTGAGGCCGCGCCGGTCGGCACGCCCTCCATTCAGCCGGTAGGCACGCCGCGGCCCAAACCGGG
>RFJF01000145.1 GCA_003695455.1 Chloroflexota bacterium | reverse complement strand
GCGTTAACCTGATTCATAGCGGCGTTAACCTGCACCACCCCTTGTGCCTGCTCTTCGCTGGCGGCCGAGATTTCGGCAATGAGATCTTTGACTTTAACCACGTTCAGCACAATTTCATCCAGCGACTGGGTTGTTTGTTTGGCAATATCTACCCCTTCGGCTACCGTTTTGGATGAGTTTTCGATGAGTTCTGCCGTTTCTTTGGCAGCTTTGGCGCTGCGCCCGGCCAGGTTGCGAACTTCTTGTGCCACCACGGCAAATCCGCGCCCGTGCTGCCCGGCGCGGGCAGCCTCGACGGCGGCGTTCAGGGCCAGCAGGTTGGTTTGAAAGGCAATCTCTTCAATCACTTTGATGATTTTGCCAATTTCATGGGATGAACCGGCAATGGCGTTCATGGCCTGGTTCATGGCCTCCATTTTTTGTTTGCCGCCGCCGGCAATATCGGCGGTTTGGTTAACCAGTTGATTGGCCAACCCGGTGTTTTCTGCGTTGGCTTTAACCTGGGACGCGGTTTCGGTCATATTGGCGGTTACTTCTTCAATGGCGCTCGATTGTTCGGCGGCGTTGCTGGCCAAATCCTGGCTGACCGCGCGGACCTGCACCACGGCTTGCCCGGTTTGTTCAACCACAGATTGGGTTTGGTGCAAGGCGTTGTTCAGACCCAACAGCGCAGCTTCAAGGGCGTCTTTGATGCGCCCAAAATCACCGCTGTAGTTGGCGTGCAGGGTGGCCCGCAGGTCGCCGGCGGCCAGTTTTTCTGATACGCCAACAATGTCTTTAACTACCTGCTGGTTGAATTCCTGCAACTCGTTTATCAAATCTTTAATGCGATTGTGTTCGCCTTTGAAGTTAGCGGTAATGCGGGCCGAAAGGTCGCCTTTGACCATGCGGGCCAGCACCTCGGCCTGAGCGTCAAGGGGGCTGAGCGCTTGGTCCAGCATGGTGTTAATGGTTTGCAGAATGTCGGCGGCGTCGCCTTTAAAGGCGCTTGCGTTGGCCCGCGCCTTTAAATCGCCGTTTTTTGAGGCATCGGCCAGGCGGTGAATTTCGGCCATCAGCCGGGGGTCAACGGTCCCGTTTTTTTTGTCTTTTTTGGCTGCCATAATTTTCCTCCGTATTGCGTGTTAATTGGGCAAAATCAGTGACCGGGATTGGCCTGCGCCTGCGCTTCGGCCAAAATCTCTGCCACCTGTTCCGGTTGAATGTGTTCATCGTACAGCAGACGGGCCACATCCAGAATAATGCTCACCTGTTCGGCCTGCCTGGCTAACCCCCGAATGACGCCCTGTTGGCCGCCGCTTTGCCAGCGGGGCGGCGGGTCAATGTGCGTTTGGGGAATTTCTACCACTTCATGTACTTCATCAACCACCAGCCCGGTGGGAACCCCTTCTACATCAAGCACAATGATGGCGGTGCGGTCGGTGTATTCTTTTTGGGGCAGGTTGAAGCGCAGCCGCATATCCATGAGGGGGATGACCGTGCCGCGCAGGTTGATGACGCCGGTGATGTAGTCCGGCACGTCGGGAATATCCGAGATTTTTTGCATGCTCACAATTTCTGTGACGTGGGCAATGTTTACGGCGTACACCTCATGTTGCACGCCAAAGGTCAGGTACATCTGTTCAATGTTGCCGTCCTCGCTGATGGCAAAGTTGGGTTCAATTTGATCAGACATGGTGTTGCCTTTCTGGTTACAACAATTTACCGATTACCGGCCAAAACGGCCAGCAATTTTTCAGGAATGCGGTGCAGCGGCAGTTGTTCTTCGGCGGCGCCGTTTTCCCACGCGGCGCGGGGCATGCCGTACACCACGCTGGTGCGCTCATCCTGGGCAAAGGTGCGCCCGCCGGCGCTCCGAATGGCCGCCAGCCCATCGGCGCCGTCTGCGCCCATGCCGGTGAGCAGGGCGGCGGCGGCATTTTTGCCTACGTTCCGGGCTACCGAGTGGAACAGCACATCTACCGACGGCCGGTGCCCCGACACCTTTTCTCCGGCAACCAGCGCCACCCGGTATTCGCCGCCGGAGCGGTGAACTTCCATGTGCCGGTCACCGCCGGGGGCCAGCAGAACCAGCCCCGGCTGAACCCGATCGCCGTGTTGGGCTTCTTTAACGCGCATGGCCGACAGGTTGTTCAGCCGCTCGGCGAATGTGGCGGTAAAGCCCGGCGGCATGTGCTGAACAATCACAATGCCGGGCGCGGCAGCCGGAAACGCCGGAATAATCTGGGTGAGCGCCTTGACCCCGCCCGCCGACGCGCCAATGGCAATCACCTGATCTGTTGTTTCCAGCACGGGGTGGTCAATTTTAACCGGCGCCACCGGCGCAGAGACAATGTGCCCGGCGTAACGGCTCACATTGGTGGCGGCGGCGTTTTTTACCCGGTAGCAAATGTCGGCCATCATTGCCGGAAATTGGTCAACCACGCCAATTTTGGGTTTGAGCACTACATCTACCGCGCCGGCTTCAAAGGCATCGAGCGTGACTTTTTTGCCTTTTTCTGTGAGCGCGCTGACCACCACCGTGGGAATGGGCCGCACCGGCATGTACTGCCGCAAAAAAGTGATGCCGTCCATTCTGGGCATTTCAATATCCAGCACAATCACATCGGGCGGAGTTTCCTTTAAATAGTCCCGTGCCACAATCGGATCGCGCGCCGCGCCAATTACCTGGATATCCGCATCTTTGCTCAACCCGTCTACAAGGATTTTACGGGCCAGCGCGGAATCATCAACCACAAGAACCTTGATTTTACTGGGTTTCATTGGTGCATGCCTCTGCCGTTTTCTATATTTGAAACCGGTTTGCGGTAAATGCCGGGTGTTACCATTATCCACCCGGATTGATAAGTTCGCAATGATTCGGTGACGCTGGTTAGCAGCCAGCCGCCGGGTTCTGTCACCCGGAATAACTGCTCGGTCAACTGCCGGCGGTGGGGGTGGTCAAAGTAGTAAAAAACGTTGCGGCAAAAAATAACGTGAAACCTGTTTTTAAAGGGCCAGGTGCTGCTCATCAAATTAAATCGTCTGAAAACGGTGAACTGCTGGAGTTCCGGGATGATGCGCCACTGGCCCAGCCCCACAGGTTTAAAAAACTGGCGGCGCACTGCCTCGGGAACTTGTTGCAGGCGCTGCTGGTAGTAAACGCCGTGTTCGGCCTGTTCAATCATGGGGCGGCTGATGTCTGTACCCAGAATGGCCGCCTGCCGGGCGGCCCGGGCCAGCCCCAACTGCTGGGCCAGCACAATGGCCAGGGTGTACGGCT
>RFJF01000012.1 GCA_003695455.1 Chloroflexota bacterium | reverse complement strand
TTTTTTTTTGCCGGCCTGGTATTTTCTCTGTTTCAGAGGAGTCGGACAGTCCCTGGCCTGCGGCACGGCAACGGCAACAGCAAATGAAAAATAACAGTTTTCCGGTCAGGAAACCCTTTTGCCGCGCTTAGGTTGACATACCCGAGACTCACCCCTCGCCTCTAACTCCAAAATCCTGGCCCCTGAATCTTGCAATAAAAAGGAGTTCCCAATGCTTGTTGTGATGAAATTTGGCGGTACATCGGTGGGGAGTGTGCGGGCGCTGACCCAGGTGGTCAACATTGTGCGCAAAGCTCGTAACGAAGGACACGACGTGGTGGTTGTTGTATCTGCCATGAGCGGTGTAACCAATTTGCTTCTGGATGCCGCCCACCGGGCTGAAGCCGGCGACGAAACCAGCGCACACCAGGCCCGGCAGCAAATCGAACAGAAACACGCCGAAGCCACGCTGCATTTTCTGGGCAACACACCGCAGCGGGATTCGGTGATGGCTACCATTCGGCCCCTGCTTGATGAATTTGAATCGTTGTGTCACGGAATTCACGTGTTGGGAGAATTAACCCCGCGCGCGCTGGATGTTATTGGCGGGCTGGGCGAGCGGATGAGTGTGCCGCAGGTGGCAGCCATTCTCAGCAACGCCGGGGTAACGGCGCAGGGAGTAGAAGCCACAGAACTGATTGTCACAGACAGACGGCACGGCAGCGCCGTTCCTATTATTGAGGACACCGCTCAAAAAACCCAGGCCGGTTTGCGCCCGCTGCTGGCGCAGGGGGTGGTACCGGTAGTAACCGGATTTATTGGCGCCACAAAAGAGGGCATCACAACCACGTTGGGGCGCGGCGGCAGCGATTACAGCGCCACCATCATTGGCCGGGCGCTGAAAGCCGATGAAGTCTGGATTTGGACAGATGTCAACGGGGTAATGACCACCGACCCGCGCGTGGTGCCGGAAGCCCACCCCATTGGCCGCCTTTCTTACGCAGAAATCAGCGAACTCTCATTTTTTGGCGCAAAAGTACTGCACTCGCAGGCCATTCGCCCGGCGCGCCGGGTTGGCATGCCGGTGAGAATTCTCAACACCTTTGAACCGGACCACCCCGGCACACTCATCACGGCAGAGTCTCCCGTTAATGGCAAAACCGTTAAGGCCATTGCCGCCATTAAAGGCATGAGTCTGGTTACAGTAGCCGGCCCCGGTATGATTGGCATTCCGGGTGTGGCCGGACGCACCTTTACCGCCGTAGCCCGTACCCACACCAACGTGCTGATGATTAGCCAGGCATCGTCAGAACAATCAATCTGTTTTGTGGTACCCACCGCCGATGTGACGCGGGTCATAGATGCACTGGAACAGGAATTAATCCGTGAAATTGAACGGCGAGATCTTGACCGGGTAAAAGCCGAAGACAACACGGTTGTGCTGGCGGTGGTCGGCTCCGGAATGAAGGGGATGCCCGGCGTCAGCGGGCGGCTGTTTGGCGCGCTGGGCAAAGAAAAAATCAACGTAATTGCCATTGCCCAGGGCAGCAGCGAATACAACATCTCCATTGTCATTGCCCAGGGCGATGCCGACAGCGCCGTTAAGGCAATTCACAAAGAGTTTGAGTTGGAAAAGCCGTAACTTCGTGTTAAAATACGGGCATCTTATGCTGTGCGGTGCCAATTTTGGTGCGGCAGGCCGCAGGTACACAACCGCCCGTGAAGGTTCTTTTTGTCAGCGACAAAGTAGTTGAACACATATACAGCCCCTCCATTGCCACCCGGTATGCTGATGTATCGTTAGCTGTTGGTTGCGGCGACCTGCCCTACTATTATCTGGAATATATCCAGTCGGTAATGAATGTATCGCTGGTGTATGTACATGGCAACCATGACCCGGAACGGGAATACCTGTCAGACGGCTCGGTAGTGACCGGGCCAATGGGGGGGGTAAATCTGCACGGCCAAACCTATCGATCCAAAAATTTATTGTTGGCCGGCCTTGAGGGTTCCATCCGTTACCGTGAGGGACTTTTTCAGTACAGCCAGCAGCAAATGTGGATGAATGTGTTTGTTCATCTGGTGCCCCGGCTGCTGGGCAACCGTTTGCGCTACGGGCGTTATCTGGATATTTTTGTGGCCCATTCGCCGCCCTACGGCATTCACAACGGCGACGACCGCATCCACGTTGGATTTCACGCTTTTTTGTGGCTGCTTAAAGTTTTCAAACCCCGCTACATGGTTCACGGACACCGGCACGTGTACAACCCCACAGAAATTACCTACACCAAATTTCATCAAACCCATATTTACAATATTTACCCCTACAAAATTCTGGATATCGAGGTGCCCGCATGAGCAACGCTCCCCTACGTGTGGCGTTTTTGGGCCAGCGTGGCTCGTACAGCGAGGCGGCGGCCGTGGCCTTTTTTGGCGATACCGTTGAAACGGTCTCGTACAAAGATTTTGATAGCATTTTTGAAGCCGTGACCGGCGGAGAGGTGGAGCGCGGCATTTTGCCGGTAGAAAACTCGCTGGCCGGCAGTATTCACCGCAATTACGATTTGCTGCTGCGGCACGAACTTTCCATTGTCGGCGAAACGCAAATCCCCATTGCCCACCAGTTAATTGCCCTGCCCGGCGTGCAACTGGCCGACGTGCAAAAAGTTTACTCTCACCCGCAGGCGCTGGCCCAGTGTGAACACTCGCTCAACCGGCTGCTGCCCCACGCCGAGCGCGTTTCGGCGTATGATACTGCCGGCAGCGCCAAAATGCTGAGAGATGAAAATATTACCACCGCCGCGGCGCTATCCAGCCGGCGGGCGGCCAAAATTTATCAGATGAACATTTTGCAGGCCGATATGCAGGACAACCCGGAAAATTACACCCGCTTTGTGGTGGTGGCGCAAGAACCGGTTGTTCCGCAGGGGCAGGCCAAAACCTCCATTGTATTTGCCATGGATAACGTGCCCGGCGCGCTGTTTAAAAGTTTGGCCGTGTTTGCCCTGCGAGACATTGACCTGACCAAAATGGAATCTCGTCCGTTGCAGGGCAAACGCTGGCAGTACTTCTTTTACATTGATTTTTTAGGCAGCGTGCATGAAGAACGCTGCCGCAACGCCCTGAACCATTTGCAAGAGATTACCTCATTTTTCCGGGTTCTTGGCTCGTACCCCAAAGGAGTGTGACAGCCCCGGCAGAACGGCAGGCAACAAGAGTCACCACCCCCCTAACACCCGATTCCCGACTCCTGAATCTTATTTTATGCGAGAAATGTGATGAACAGTACCCAAAAAATTATCAGTGTCTTTGGCAGCGCCAGACCCAAAGCCGGCACCGCCGATTACGAATCGGCGCGGGTGGTGGGCCGCAAGCTGGCCGAGGCCGGTTTTGCCGTGCAAACCGGCGGCTACGGCGGGGTGATGGCCGGAGCCAGCCAGGGCGCCAGCGAAGCCGGCGGCCACGTCATCGGCGTAACCAGCGCCCAGATTGAACAGTTTCGGCCAGAGCCGGCCAACCGCTGGGTGGCAGAAGAAATTAAGCAGCAAACGCTGCGCCACCGCCTGCTCTATTTGGTAGACCACTGCCACGGGGCAATTGTAATGCCCGGCGGGGTGGGTACGCTCTCTGAACTGGCGCTGATTTGGAGTTTTGTGCAGGTGGGCGAGGTTTCGCCGCGCCCGATTATTGCCGTGGGCGGGTTGTGGCAGCGCACGCTGGCTGCCTTTCTCAGCGATGAGTACATGCGGCCCGAACATCAGGCGCTGGTCTCTCCGGCGCACACCGCCGCCGAAGCGGTGGACCTGCTGGTGAAAAAACTGGCCGCGTAAACGCCGGATTCTGTACTCTGTATTCTGAAATCTGAATAAACAGGGGGAATAATGAACATCAATCAGGTAGAAATCCGGCCCATGCAGGCCGCCGAACTGGATACGGTAATTGCCATGCGAGCCGCCGGCTTTGGCGGCACCGCCGAGCAAACCATGGAACGCTTCAAACGGAATCCCCGCTACAACGAAAGTCACATTTGGGTGGCAGATTATTCCGGCCAACTGGTGGGCACCACCACGGTGTTTCCGGCCAAAATGTGGCTCAGCGGCGTGCCGCTGGATGTGGGCGCGGTAGCCGGCGTTACCGTGCCGGAAGCGCACCGGCGGCAGGGCATTGCCGCCAAAATGATGGAAAGCGCCGTGGTTCAAATGCACGCCGATGATTTTGCCCTGTCCGTGCTGTTTCCGTTTTCTCACAAATATTACAACAAATTTGGCTACGCCCCCGTCAGCGATCTGCACGCCTACCGCATTGCGCCGCAAAATATTGCCGTTACCGGCGATTCTGCCAAAGTTCGCCCCTTTGCGCCGGATGACCTGCCCATGCTGCGGGTGGTGTACAAAGGGCAAATGACGTGGCACAACGGCTGGTTTACCCGCAGTAACGCCTGGTGGGATAGAATCATAGAGCGCTGGACCAACCTGGTGGTCTTTGATAATGATGATATGATTGACGGCTACTGCTTTTTCAACATCAGTGCAGACTCATCGGGGCGGCGGGTGCTGAAGATTCATGAATTTTTTGCCGGCGAACCGGAGGCCTACCAGGGATTGCTGGCGTTTCTGGCTGAGCAGGATGCAGACGTGATTGATTACCTGGCCCCGGCCGATACCCCTCTGCGCCACAGCCTCAAACAACCGCTGGCCGACAACGCCGAAAATCGGTACTGGATTTTTAACGACCTGTGCCACGTGACAGCCGGCCCCATGGCCCGGATTATCAACCTGCACAAAGCGCTGACCACCCGCTTTTACACACGGGGCATGTCTGGGCGGCGGGTACTCAAAGTAACGGACCCGCTTTTGCCCGCCAACCAGGAACCCATCGTTTTCCGGCTGGTAGACGGCCGCGCCGAAATTTTGCCCGCCGATGGCGCATCCCCGGAAATTGAAACCGACATTGCCACGCTAACGCAAGTGCTGTGCGGCTACCTGACGGCTCGCAATGCGCGCCAGTTGGGTCGCTTCCGCACCGATGCCGACACCGCCAGCTGGCTGGACAAAATCATTGTTGACACGCCGCTTTTCATTCCTGCCGGCGACTGGTTTTAGTTCGTAAAGAAGTTTTAACAAACTTCTTATAAAAAAGCGCTTGACAAAATCAAAAAAGACTGTATACTTTTTCACGGAGTTAAAAAGGATAAGCAGTCTTTCGCAAAGCCGCAGGGATTTGCTGTATTGATCCGGCGGTTTTTTTGTTGCCTGAACATCAATCAGAAGAGAGGACTCACACAATGTCTCAACGACTCACGGGTACGGTTAAATGGTTTGACGCTTCAAAAGGATACGGGTACATTGACGCCGGGATGAATGAAGATGTATTTGTATATTACCAATCGATAACGGGAAACGGCTTTAAAAATCTGTTGGCCGGAGACCACGTTGAATTTGAAGTGACGCGCAAACCCAGCGGTCCGGTAGCTCTGCAAGTTGCCAGAGTGTAACCAACCGCAGCGCTCAATTGAATCAAACCTCAACCCCGGCTCCGTCCGGGGTTTTTTACATACCGCAATTTCGGCCTCGCGCCTGCTCACCCACCTGTTTATCTTCAACACCATCACCAAAAACAACGCCAATTTTCAACAAGGAGTAAAATTATATGGCAAACAATAGTAACAAACTAAGAATTATCCCCCTGGGAGGACTGGGGGAAGTTGGAAAAAATATGACGGCCATCGAGTACGGCCGTAACGTTCTCATCATCGATTCCGGGGTGATGTTCCCGGAACACGATATGCTGGGCATTGACCTGGTTATTCCCGATTACACCAACTATCTGGAAGACAAAAAAGATTGGGTGCGCGGTATTGTGGTAACTCACGGCCACGAGGACCACATTGGGGCGCTGCCCTATTTGCTGGCCGAAGTAGACGCGCCGATTTTTGCCACCCGGCTCACGGCCGGACTGGTGGAATTGAAACTCAGCAAACACAACATGAGTAGTCGTGCCAATTTAAACATTGTGGCTCCCGGCGAGCGCAAATCGTTGGGCGGCCTGTTTGACGTGGAGTTTTTCCACGTCTGTCACTCTATTCCCGATGCCGTGGGGCTGGCCATCCGCACGCCTGTGGGGCTGGTGGTTCACACCGGCGATTTCAAGTTCGACTACACGCCGGCCTGGGGCGAGCCGCCCGACTTTGGCGCACTGGCCCGTTTTGGGCACGAAGGCGTGCTGGTCCTCATGAGTGACAGCACCAACGCCGAAAACCCCGGCTTCACTCCCTCGGAAAAAACCGTGGAAGAGGGGCTGAACAAGGTTTTCCGCGAGGCCAAAGGCCGGGTTATTCTGGCTACGTTTGGCTCGCTGATTTCACGGGTGCAACAAATTATTCACGCCGCCGCGCGCCACAACCGGGTGGTGGCGGTAGATGGCCGCAGTCTGGAAGAGAGCGTGGAACGCGCGCAGGATTTGGGCTATCTGGATGTGCCGCCCGGCGTGCTGGTCAGCCTGTCGCAACTCAAGGGCCGGCCCGACCACAATATCGCCATTATTGCCACCGGCAGCCAGGGCGAGCCGAGCGCCGCGCTGGGCCGCATGGCCGTGGGGCGGCACAAGCACATTTCCATCAAACAGGGCGATACCGTGGTCATGTCATCGCGGGTGATCCCCGGTAATGAAGAAGTTGTGGGCCGGGCCATCAACAACCTGTTTCAGCGGGGCGCGCGCGTTATTTACGGGCGCAGCGGCAATGTTCACGTGAGTGGGCACGCCAGCCAGGAAGAGCTGAAATTGCTGCTCAATCTGGTCAAACCCAAATATTTTCTGCCAGTTCACGGCGAACTGCGGCAACTACACGCCCACGCCGAACTGGCCCGGCAGCAGGGAATTCCGCAGGAAAATATTTTCATTGCCGAAAACGGCACCGTGCTGGAATTTTCTGAGGAGAGCGCCCGCGTGGTTGAACGCATCCCCGGCGGCTACGTGTTTGTAGACGGCAGCGGCGTGGGCGATATTGGCCCGCAAGTGCTGCGCGACCGTGAAATCCTCTCGCAGGATGGATTTGTGCTGGCGGTGGTACGGATCAACGGGAAAACCGGCGAGCCGCTGGGCCGCCCGCAAATCATCACCCGCGGTTTTGTGTTTGTCAAAGATAACATGGATTTGATTGAACACGCCGAGGAACAGGTGATTGACGCGCTGCGCCGCAACGGCACAGACCCGCAAACGGCCATTCGCAAATCGCTGGCAAACTACCTGTTCAGCGAAACCCAGCGCCGCCCGATGATTATGCCCGTGGTGATTGAGGGGTAACACCCGCCGCGCCATTTCCTTGAATCAGCCAAATTGTGCTAAAATACGCAGACTTCGCCCACCCGTTTGGTGGGCGTTTCTGTAGAAAGGCAAATCCATGCGAATTGGAATTATTGGGCTGCCCAACAGCGGCAAAACCACCATTTTTAACGTTCTCACCGGCGGCAACGCGCCGACGGCTGCCTACACCGGCGGCACATTTCAGGTGAATACCCTGCTGGTAGATGTGCCGGACCCGCGGGTTGATGCGCTCACCAAAATGTACCACCCCAAAAAAACCACCTACGCCCGCGTGGAATACGCCGATATTGCCGGCCTGAGTGGCAGCGCCGATGCCGAAAAGCGCGGCGCCAGCATCAGCGGCGAGCTGATGAATGCCATGTCTGTTAACGATGCCCTGCTGCACGTAGTGCGCGCCTTTGACGATGATACCGTGCCGCATCCGCTGGAAACGGTAGACCCGCTGCGCGATGTGGCCCTGCTTGATGCCGAATTGACCTTCTCGGATTTGAGCAAAATTGAAAACCGGTTGGAAAAGCTGGAAGTCAGCCTGAAAAAAGGCAAGGCCTTTCCCACATTTGAAGATGACAAAATTGAGTTTGATATTTTGAGCCGGCTCAAACCGCATGTGGAAAATGGCCTGCCCATCCGCGATTTTGATTTGACGGATGACGAAATCAAGCGGCTGCGCGGCTTTCAGTTTCTCAGCGCCAAACCGATGCTGGTCATGTTCAACCTGGGCGATGATGCCGAAGCGCCGGCGCTGGACTACCCCCACAAAAAGAGCGCCATTACCTCGGTGCGGGGGCGGCTGGAAATGGACATTGCCCAACTTGATGACGAAGAAGACCGCGCCATTTTTATGGACGAGTACAGCATCACCGAGTTGAGCGCAGGGCGGATTATCCGCGAAAGTTACAACCTGCTCAACCGGATGGTCTTTTTTACCGTGGGCGAAGACGAAGTACGCGCCTGGGAAACCCACCGCGGGGCGTCGGCGCTGGAATGCGCCGGCACCATCCACACCGACCTGGCCCGGGGCTTCATCCGCGCCGAGGTGGTTAGCTACAAAGACCTGATGGCCGCCGGTTCCAACGCGGCGGCCCGCTCACTGGGGCACATTCGGCTGGAAGGCAAAGAGTATTCCGTTAGTGACGGCGACATTTTGGTAATCCGGTTTAATGTGAACAAATAACAACGGCAGATAAGTGCTTTTTGCAACCCCTTCAACTTGATGGTATAGTTTTCTAAAATCAAGAAAAAAACGGCAGGCGGCCATGGCCCAACAAATTCCATCGGAATCTTATGTACTGGTAGTCGGTGCGGCGAGCATCGATTCCAAAGGCCGCAGCGAGCGCCCGCTCATGCTGGGAACCAGCACCCCGGGCCGGGTGCGCGTTTCGGTGGGCGGGGTGGCCCGTAACGTGGCCGATAACCTGACCCGGCTGGGCGTGGAGACGGTTCTGCTCTCTGCCATTGGCAACGATGGCTCCGGCAAACGCATTCTCAACAACGCCGCCGAAGTAGGCATCAACACCGATTTTTGCATTGTGTCAGAGGAATATCACACCTCGGCCTACCTGGCTGTGCTCGATGAAAAAGGCAACCTGGTGATGTCGGTGGATGATATGAATGTGATGCACTGCATCACGCCCCAAACCATCGAAGAGCGCCGCGAATTGATTGTAAACGCCGACATGGTTGTGCTTGACAGTAACCTGTCGCAAGAAACCGTTGACACGCTGATTCGGATGGCCGTACGTTACAGTGTGCCGGTCTGCGCCGACCCCACCTCCACCTCGCTGGCGGTGCGGCTCAAACCTCATCTGTCTGATATTTACCTGATAACCCCCAATGTGGCTGAAGCTGAAGTGTTAGCCGGCTGTACTATTGAAGATGAAAACGACGCCATTTTTGCCGCCAGAAAACTGGTGAACGCCGGCGTGAAGATTGCACTCATCACCCTGGCAGAAGAAGGCGTGGTGTACGCCACCGCCAGCGCCAGCGGCCATGTGCCAGCCATGGCCACCGAACTGGTTGATTCAACCGGCGCCAGCGATGCGCTCACCGCCACGGTGGTGTTTGGCCTGCTCAACGACATACCCGCCGATGAGTCCATCCGGCTGGGGGTCAGCGCCGCCGCACTCACCCTGGCCTCTGATGACACGGTCTACCAGGAATTAAGCCTGGAACTACTGTACGATAGCCTGGTCATTTAATGTTGGAGGATTGAATGGACAACCCTGTACGTGGAATGTACTTTGAAGAATTTTCCGAAGGGCTGGAAATTATTACCGGCGCCCGCACTATCACTGAAACTGATATTGTAAACTTTGCCGGCCTTTCCGGCGATTTCAACTTTATCCACACCAACGCGCCCGCCGCCGCCGGTACACCCTTTGGGCAGCGGGTGGCGCACGGAATGTTGGTGGCCTCAATTGCCACCGGGCTGGCGGTGCAGCAGGGCTTCATTGACGGCACCACACTGGCCTTCCGTGAACTCACCTGGAAATTCACCAAACCCGTCTATATTGGCGATACCGTTCACGTGGTGGTGCAGGTCACCCAAACCAAACCTATGGCCCGGTTGGGTGGTGGGCTGGTGGTATTTGACGCCCGCGTGCTCAATCAAAACGGCGATGTTGTTCACAAAGGTGAATGGCGGATGCTGATAAAATCAAACCCGGCATAGAAACATGGCTGTTTTGGCAAGTCAGGTAACTGAAAAAGATTTTGGCCTGCGTCCGATGGACCCCATCAGAGATTTGCGTGGCGTGGCCGACCTGATTGAAGAAGCCTTTGCAGATGACCTGGACCAATCAGGCAAAAGCGCCCTGCGCGAATTACGCTGGCTGAGCCGCATGAAACCGGTGCTGTGGTGGATGGTGTATACCAACCCCGACCACACCGATTTTTTATCGGGGTTTGTCTGGGAAGAAGACCGAAAAATTGTGGGTAACATTACCATCAACCGCACCGGTCCGGCATCGCGGCGCTGGTTAATCAGCAACCTGGCAGTGTCCAAAAAATATCGCCGCCGGGGCATTGCCCGCGGGTTAATGTACGCCGCCCTTGATTTGGCCGAAGAACTGAATGGGTCGGTGGTTTCCTTGCAGGTTCGCGCCGACAACGACCCTGCGCTGCAACTCTACACCGATCTGAAATTTACCCAAATTTCAGGAACCACGCACTTGCACGCCGATACTGTACCATCCGTAAAGGTAGTACCCATGCCCAAGGCCGTGTTACTGCGCCCGCGCCATTTTGGCACACCCGATTCGCGGGCGGCTTACAATCTGGCCTGTGCGGCGGTGCCGGTGGCCGTTCAAAAAGAATGGCCGCTCCGGCAAAGCCAGTACCGGCTGGGCAGCAATGAGCAGCTTTCAAATGCGTTCCGCTGGTTGCGGGGCGGCGGGCCATCGGCCTACTGGCTGGCCGAAGACGGGCAGCGGGCAGTGGCAACCGTAAATGTTCAACCCGGCACCTGGGGCGCCGTCCACACAATTGATTTGGTGGTTCACCCGGACTGGCGCGGCGAGTTGGAAAAGCCACTCATCAGCCGGGCGCTGACGTATTTGAGCCGCTGGCGTAACCGGAAAATCGCAATCCGGCACCCGGCTTACCACACCGAGGCTGTTGAAGCCTACAAATCCTTTGGCCTGCAAGAATCGCAAACCCTGATTTGGATGAAGCGCGAAATGTAATCAACGTGTTGGAAGATGCTGCCGTGTTCTGCATTCAACACTCACCAGACTGGGCGCTGCTCAGTCTTTTAAATTTGCCGCATGGTTGACTTATCAATTGTAATTGTAAATTATAATACCTGTAAATTATTGCAAGATTGCCTCAACTCTATTTATCGGAGCGAGGGGGATATCACATTTAATGTGATTGTGGTTGATAACAACTCGCCGGACGGCAGTGTGGCTATGGTGCAGTCTGAATTTCCGCAAGTTGCACTGATTGCCAGCAGCGTGAATGGCGGCTTTTCTTTTGCCAATAATCTGGGTCTGAAGCAGGCGGGCTTTGCCGCCGATGGCACGCCCGGGGCAAATGCGCCGCGCTATGCCCTGTTGCTCAACCCGGATACAGTGCTGCCACCGGGCGCACTGGCAGAGATGGTTCAATTTTTGGATGACCACCCCGATATTGGCGCAGCCGGCCCAAAACTGGTGCGCCCGGACGGGAGTCTGGATTTGGCATGCCGGCGGTCATTTCCAACGCCACAGGTCAGCTTTTACCGGATGGTAGGACTGTCAAAATTGTTTCCCCGGAGCCGGGTGTTTGGGCGCTACAACATGACTTTTGCTGACCCGGATGAATTGCTGGAAGTTGATGCGTTGGTGGGGGCGTTTATGATGGTTCGGCGGGAGGCAATTGCCCAGGCTGGCCTGCTGGATGAAACTTACTTTATGTACGGTGAGGACCTTGATTGGGCCTACCAGATAAAGGCCCACGGATGGAAAATTTTTTACAACCCGGCAGTAACTGTAACACATGTAAAACGGGCCGCCAGTCGGCGCAGCCCCAAGGCGCAACTTGAGTTTTACCGGGCCATGGAAATTTTTTATCACAAGTATTATGCCGGTACAACCCCGTTTTGGTTGAATGGCCTGATTCTTTTTGGTATTAATCTCAAACGCAAAATGACCCAATTGAAGCTGCGCGCCCAAAAATTGGAACAGCAACAAAAAAAGAAGCAAACGGCGGAGGTGTAGCATGAAGAAACGTGCACGTCTGTGGTTTACGCTTTCACTGGTTATTATTGATTCGGTGATGACCGGGCTGGCATTTTATGTGGGGTACCAGTTGCGGCTCCGGTCTGAGTTTGAAAATATTTTGCCGTTTTCTAATTACATTGGCATGGCGCTGGTGCATACTGTGTCAATTCTGGTTGTGTTTTTCTTTTACCGGCTTTATCATCGCCAGCGTTCGCTATCGTATGTGGACCAGTTTTATTCGATTTTTGGTGCGGCGTCGGTAGGCACTATCATCGCTATTGCATTTATTTCATTCTTCTTCAAGAATCAACTGGATTACCCCCGGTTGATGATGGTATATGTCTGGATTTTGACCATTCTGTTTACAGCCGTTGGGCGAACTGTGCAGTCCAGGGTGCAGCGCTCATTACAGGCGCGGGATTGGGGAGATGAGCGGGTGTTGATTGTAGGCACCGGCGAAGTAGGCCGGATTGTGATGCAGAAAATTCAACGTTCGCCGGAACTGGGCTACCGGGTGGTTGGTTTTGTGGATGACCACGCCGCGGTCAAGGCTATCCACGGTGTGCCGGTATTGGGGAATACAGACGATATTCCGGACATTATTGCTACTGAAAACATAAACGAAGTCATCATTGCCATGCCGGAAGCCACCCATCAGGAAACGCTGAAAATTGTCAGCAAGTGTGACCGGGGCAAGGTTGCCATCAAGGTTTTTCCGGATGTGTTCCAAATTATGGCCAGCGAAGTAACCATTGGCGATTTGGGTGGGTTGCCGCTGTTGACCGTACGTGATACGGCAATGCGCGGCTGGCAGCTCACGCTGAAGCGGGTGATTGACGTGGTTGGCAGCGCCATTGGGTTGGTGCTGCTGTCGCCAATTATGATGCTGCTGGCGGTGTTAATCAAACTTGATTCTGAAGGGGCGGTTTTTTACACGCAGGAACGCATGGGGTTGGATGGCAAGCGCTTTATGATGCTTAAATTCCGTTCGATGCGCCCTGACGCCGAAAGTGATACCGGCCCGGTTTGGACAACAGCCGATGACTCCCGGCGTACGCGGCTGGGCACGTTCATTCGTCGCTTTTCAATTGATGAATTGCCGCAGTTAATCAATGTGTTGATTGGCGATATGAGTCTGGTTGGGCCGCGCCCTGAGCGCCCGGTTTTTGTGGAACAGTTTCGGCAGACAATTCCCCGGTACATGGACCGCCACCGCGAGAAGGCAGGCATTACCGGCTGGGCGCAAATTAACGGGCTGCGCGGCGATACGTCAATTATTGAACGAACAAAATACGATTTGTGGTACACAGAAAACTGGTCGCTGGCGCTTGATTTCAGAATTATTATCCGCACCATTATGCAGCTTTTCAGTGATACCAACGCCTATTGATGTGGTTGGGTGTTTCACGTGAAACATCTGCACACCCACAAAATGTGGGTAATATTGTTTTACCACCCACTAAATATAGCGCCATCTGCGCCGGATTGGCTGAAACCTGTAAGGAAACACCATTGACAAAAATTTGCGATTACGAAGGCAGCCGGTATCGCAGCGAATTCTGGGAAAGCGGCAACCGCGCATACGAGGATGCCGTGGAACGGGTGGCAATGAAAAAACTGCTCCCCCCCACCGGTAACAACCTCATTGAAATTGGGGCCGGCTTTGGTCGCCTTGTTGATTTGTACCAGGGGTACCGCCAGATTGTGCTGCTGGATTACGCCCGTACCCAACTGGAAGAAGCCCAGCGTTACCTGGGCCATGATGACCGCTTTATTTTTGTGGTGGCCGATGTTTACAACCTGCCCTTTGTCAGCCATCTGTTCAACACCTTGACGATGGTACGGGTGATGCACCACCTGGTCAATGTGCCCGGCGCGCTGGCAGAAATCCAGCGAATTCTCCGCCCGCAGGGAATTGCCGTTGTTGAACACGCCAACAAACTTAACCTCAAGGCGATTGCCCGCTGGACTTTGGGGCGGCAGGATTGGAGTCCTTTTGACCCCGCCCCCATTGAATTTGTCGAACTGAATTTTAATTTTCACCCGGCCTGGATGCGCCGCCAGTTTGCGGAAGCCGGCCTGCCGGTGCAGAAAATTCGTACGCTGTCGCACTACCGCATTGACGTTCTCAAACGTTGGCTGCCTACCTGGCTGTTGGTGCGGCTTGACAGCCTGGCCCAGCCCACCGGCCGGTGGTGGCAGCTTGCCCCCAGCGTGTTTTTGCAGGCCCAGGCCCAAAAGCCGGCGCCGCCAGAATCGCCCGCCGGCTTCTTTCGCTGCCCCACCTGCAAGTCCGCCGCACTGGCCGTCACCGGGCGCCGCTCGGACAGCGAGTTTGTGCTAACCTGCCATCAATGTCGCCGGGGCTGGTCATTTGCCGGCGGCATTTACGATTTCAAAACCCCGGTACAAACTCCGGCCTGACTGCTAACTGTATCGAACTGAAAAGACACAACCCGCCGGTTGTGTCTTTTTGATTCTCTGCACCACGCACAAACCTGCAGCTACATTGAAAAAAAAAGTCAGGTATGTTATGATGAACGTGCAGGATTATGTATTGTTGCTGGTGGCGACCGCCTGTAGCCGCAAAGGAGGGCTGCAATGTTAACCTTTTTGTTCACCGCAAATGCGTCTGAAAAACTGCTTGGCGCGCTGGCTGTGCTGAGCGCGTTGGTATTGTTTCAATTACCCGGCGCTGCCACAACCGATGTGCAGGTTACGCTGTACGCTAACGCTCAATGGGAAGGCCGGGTAGAGCTTGAGTTATCGCCGGCGGTGGCCGGCTCAATGGATGCCGGCGATGCAAGCGTTGAGCGCTACAGTCAGTGGGCCAAGCAGTTGAAAGCCGCCGCCGATGCCAGTGGCGGCGATTTTAAATACACCGAAACCCCCCATGCGGACGGCGGAAAAACAATTGTGGGTTCCGGCTCCGGGCAGGGGCTGGACCAACTCAACAATATATTTTTTGAGGGCAAAGCCGATATTTCAGTTAGCATTGTTAACCAGGGAGAGCGGGAAATCTCCATCTTCAGGGGAAATCTGGACCCCGGCGCTGTGACGTCGGTCGGCGGCTCAGATACCGTGAGCATATCCGGGCGGCTCATTCTGGGCAGCAATGCAGACCAGGAGCAACTGGGGCGCACCGCAATCTGGCAAAACCCGGTTGAAATTGACGTGCGTCTGACTGAAAACTCCGGCGATCCCTCCGGCCTGATTTCCGCTGCCGGGCAAACTCCGGGATTTGTGCCCCCCATTCAGCCGGGACAGGGAGGCGTTAGCCCTGCCGCCACCGACCCCACCGGCTTCAATGTCATTCGCAACGGAGATTTTGAAATTCCGTTTGGCGCCCACGAGGCCGTAGCCCCCGAATGGGAAGCCTACGACAACGGGCGCGCCCACTTTGGCTGGTATGAAGAAACCTGGCCCGAGGCCGTTCGCAGCGGCGAGCGCGCCCAACTGATGGAAATTTTTCTGCACGATGACCCCACCGTTTTGGACCGGGTGATGGCAATTCATCAAACGGTAGATGTGGTTCCCAATTCAGAATATGCGCTGGTGCTGTACGCCATTATGCGCAGCGACGCCAACAAAGAATCGCGCAACACCGACGAAGTTGAAATGCACTGGGGTATTGACCCGCTGGGCGAAGGCAATTACGACAACGTGACCGAATGGAACCTGATGCCGCTGACCGAGCAAAACCGGTTGGGGTCTGTCAGTGGCGCATTTCTGGATGATGAACCCCTCTTTTACGAGCGAATTACCGGTACGGTTCGCACCGCAGACTCCAGCAAAATTACCCTGTTTATTCGCGGGCTGAAAAAATTCCCCACCCAGGTTGAACTCAACATGGATATTGATGACGTTATGTTGGTGGGGCCGCAGCCGGGTGTTGTCCAGTCAACAGCCAACCCGCCCGCCGCAGAACAACCCGCCGCCGACGGCTCACCCGCCGGGGAGGACGCCGGATTGCCCAACTCCGGCGGCATATTGGCCCGGCCTGCCGCGCAGGGAATTCTGGTGATGGGCGGGCTGTTGCTGCTGGTGGTTACCGCAGCCGCAGCCGTTGGCTTGCTAACCCACAGAAAAGACGCGTAGCCGGCGCGTATCACCCTCGCAGGTTTTCCGGCCTGCGAGGGTTCTTTTTTCCCCGTTTGAATCTGCGTTTTCGCTTTGTCCACTTGTACAAAATGTAGTATACTACTTTATCAAGTACCACTATTTATGGTACAAAAATCCCCGTTCTCATAAAATCTGCCAGAGGTGTGCGACCATGAAGGTTTCCTGTTTACAAGAAAATCTGGCCAAAGGCCTGAGCATTGTTGGGCGCGCGGTTGCCAGCCGGAGTACATTACCTGTTTTATCAAACGTGTTGTTAGCCACCGATGGCGACAGGCTGAAACTTTCGGCCAACAATTTTGAATTAGGTATTAACTGCTGGGTAGGCGCCAAAATTGAACAGGAAGGAGCCATCACCATTCCGGCCCGGCTGCTGGCAGATTTTGTCAATTCGCTGCCGCCGGAGCGAATTGACATGGAATTGGATGAATCTACCCAAACGCTTCACCTCCGATGCGCCCGCTTTGAATCAAACATCAAAGGCATTGACGCACAAGAGTTTCCGGTGGTTGCCAGTGCATCTGACAGCGATGTTGCCATTAAGCTCGACCCCGAATCACTGCGCCTGATGATTAAACAGGTGGTGTTTGCCGCCGCCACCGATGAAAGCCGCCCGGTGTTTACCGGCGTGCTGCTGCAATTTGATGCCGACAAGCTGACCATGGCCGCCGCCGACGGCTTTCGTCTGTCAGTGAGGTCCGCCGTACTCAACCAAAATGTTGCCGACACGCTGGAAGATGCGGGGCTTGCCGGCAATGGCGCAAAAGCGCCCAGCCTGATTATCCCGGCCCGCGCGCTCACCGAACTGGCGCGGGTATCCGGTGAACAGGAAGAACCCATTGATTTGATTGTGACATCGGGCCGCCGCCAGATTTTATTCCACCTGCAAGATATTGAACTGGTATCTCAACTCATCGAAGGCGATTTTCCGGATTACAACCGGATTATTCCAAAGGGATACTCTACGCGCAGCGTGCTGGACACCGCCAACTTTCTCAAGGCGGTCAAAATTTCGCACCTGTTTGCCCGCGATTCGGCCAACATTGTGCGGCTGGAAATATCTCCCAGTGGCGATGAATTGATGAACGGGCGCATTACACTGGTAGCTACCAGCGCCGAACTGGGGGACAACGTGGCTGAAATTGATGCTTCAATCGAGGGCGACTCGATGGAGGTAGCCTTTAACGCCAAATATCTCATTGATGTTCTGTCTATCATTGACAGCCCGCAGTTTGCGCTGGAAACCAGCACCTCATCCAGCCCGGGCGTATTCCGTTCCATTGGCGATGAGAATTTTACTCACGTGATTATGCCCATGCACATTCAGACCCGCTGATGTGTTTGATTGAATCAAAAAGGCCGGCGTTCAACGCGCCGGCCTTTTTTGTTTAAATTGTCAGGGTGATTAGTGGAGCACCCGCAGCAAAATACCGTGAACCAGCACCAGCGCAATCACGCTTCCCACCAGCGAGCCGTACACCACTTGCCGGGGCGTGTGCCGCAGCAACCGTATCCGCGACCAGCCAACCAGCGGCACCAGCAGCATTACCGGCCATGTCCAACTGCCGGCTACCATTACCGTAGCCGTAGCCGCCGCCGAGATAGCCGCCCCGTGAAAACTAATCTTCCAAAAGAGCGTGACCACGCTCAACACGCCCAGCAGCACCAGCCCCATCACCAAAATGGTTTCAACCACCACCGGCGCGTTCCAGTAGCGCACCAGCCCAATGCAGAGCAGCATCCAGGCAAACATCACCACCAGCGGGCGCATTCGGGTTTCGCGGCGCGGCATGTAAATATCCTCCAGCGTGCCTTTTTGTACCAACCACAAAATGTAGGCAAACGGCGGAACCACCACCAGCGGAATCAACACCAGCAACCACAGCACTGTTTCCAACGGGCTGTCGCTGTACTGGTAAGACAGCGCGGCTGTGAGCACAATCCCCACCACATGCGGGCTGACCACGTGCGATATCCAGCGGGCAATCGCTTCGTCATTATTTTTGATGATTTTGAATGTCCGTTTCATGGGGGCCAAAAGTGACATCACTCCTCGTTCACTCCTCAAATCTCTGCGCTGACCGGGCGGGTTCCATTCTGCAAAAGATATTCTAAAGGGTGTATCGGCCAGCGTCAAGCCTTTCATGAGTACTACCGCCAATTTTTACAGAACTTTAACACGTCAAACAGGCAGGCCAGCAATTTTTGGTATTTTCCTGCCGAAAACCAAAAAACCGACCCCGCAGAGGCGCCTCCCCTGCGAGGTCGGTATGCAAGTCAGAATCCAGCGTACAGAAAGTTGGCGGTACGGGCCGGTAAATCACGCCTGTTTTCGGCGCTGTTTCTCTGTTGCTCTGCGCCTACCAGCCGCGTTCGGCCAGCATTTCTTCACGGGGCAGGCTGCTCACGTTGATGCCCACCATCGGTTCGCCCAGATTTTTGCTGACTTCGGCCAGAATTTCCGGGTTGTTGTAGTGGGTTACGGCTTCAACAATGGCTTTGGCCCGTTGCGCCGGATTGCCGCTTTTGAAGATGCCGCTGCCCACAAACACGCCATCCACACCGAGCTGCATCATCAGCGCGGCGTCGGCGGGGGTAGCCACACCACCGGCGGCAAAATTGACCACCGGCAGGCGGCCCAGTTCTTTGGTTTCTTTCACCAAATCATATGGCGCGCCGATTTCTTTGGCGTAGGTCATCAGTTCTTCATCCGGCATGGTGGTCAGCCGCCGAATGTCGCCCAGCACGGTGCGGGCGTGGCGCACTGCCTCAACCACGTCGCCGGTGCCGGCCTCACCTTTGGTGCGAATCATCGCCGCCCCCTCGCCGATGCGCCGCAGCGCTTCGCCCAGGTTTCGGCAGCCGCACACAAACGGAATTTTGAAGTTGTGTTTGTTGATGTGGTACGCCTCATCGGCGGGGGTGAGCACTTCGCTCTCGTCCACGTAATCCACGCCGATGGCCTCCAGAATTTGGGCTTCCACAAAATGCCCAATCCGTGCTTTGGCCATCACCGGAATTGAAACCGCTTCCATGATGCGCACAATCATCCCGGGGTCGCTCATGCGGGCCACGCCGCCGTCGGCGCGGATATCTGCCGGTACGCGCTCCAGCGCCATCACTGCGCAGGCGCCGGCATCCTCGGCAATTTTGGCCTGCTCCGGCGTGACCACGTCCATAATCACGCCGCCCTTGAGCATCTGCGCCAACCCTACTTTTACGCGCCAGGTGCCGCTTTCCTGTCCATTTTTATTATTTCCTGAGCCATTTTGAGTTGTCATTTTTTCTCTCCTTCAAAATAATTTTTGCAGCTTACTCGCTGTTGTTTACTTTTGGGCCGGCAATGGGGTGGTCCGGGTGAAAGGCCGCCACCTTTTTGTAGATCTCCAGCGCCGCCGCGTGGTTGCCCTGCTGTTCCAGCCGGGCCGCCGCCGCGCAAGCCTCGTCGGGTTTCATGGCTTCCGGCGTCATTTTTTCGCCCAGCATGTAGCAAAATGCCTTGTAGCCGACTTTGGGACCATCTTTGGCTACCAGCTTGCGCAGGGTTTGGATGGTCTGCGCGCTGTTGATGGTTGTTTCTACCCGTTTTAAATCATCGTACCCGGCAACC
>RFJF01000144.1 GCA_003695455.1 Chloroflexota bacterium | reverse complement strand
CAATTACCTGCCGGATGGCGGTTGAAAGTTCCAGCCGCAAACCGAGGCGGGCCATTCTGAGAATGTTCAGGCTGGCCTGCCCGCTGGCCGGCTCTAAATATTTGCCGGTGCGGCCGTGAATATACAACACATCACCTTTATCATTAATAACCACCCCGGCCGGGGTGTAATCGTTTAACAACGTGCGCTCGGTGACATCGCGGATGTTGTAGCTCGCCTCCTCGGTTTTCTCCCGGGTTGAGGCCGGCACGCCGTGAGCAGACAAACCTTTGAATTCAAGCACGGCGGCCCGTGGCAAAAGGATACCTTTGCGCTGAAACAGCTTCCACTTTCTGTCAATCACCGCAAAATAATCAGAAAATTCGCCAATGGTTTCAGAGTTACCCAGTAACAAAAAACCATTTTCGTTTAAGGCGTAGTGAAACAGGGGCAATATCCGTTTTTGCAGTTCTGATTCCAAATAAATAAGCAGGTTGCGGCAACTGATGAGATCCATTTTAGAAAATGGCGGGTCGTCAATGACGTTTTGCTCGGCAAAGACGACCATGTCGCGGATACTTTTCTTGATACGGTAGGTGTTGTCATCTTTATAAAAAAAGCGGGCCAGACGTTCGGCGGACACATCGGCGGCAATACTGTCGGGATAAACCCCGGTTCGGGCGGCGGCAATGGCCTCGGCATCAATATCGGTGGCAAAAATCTGAATCTTGAAATCTTTCTTCAGCTCAGCCAGCCTCTCCCGCAGTAAAATGGCAATCGAATAAGCCTCTTCGCCGGTTGAGCAGCCGGCAACCCACACGCGAATTGGGTGATTGGCAGGTTTGGTATCCAGAAGTTGGGCAACCCCTTTTTCAAGCAGAACCTCAAATGCGTCGGGGTCTCTGAAAAAGTTGGTCACACCAATCAGCAATTCTTTAAACAGCGTATCAACCTCAAGCGGATTCTCCTGCAAGTAGTGTACATACGCCTCAATGTGCTCAATCTGGTTGATGACCATCCGCCGTTCAATACGACGCCGGATGGTATTTTTCTTGTAATAGGAAAAATCATGCCCGGTTTGAGCCCTCAGCAAAACAAATATTTTTTGCAGAAAGTTTTCGATTCCCGGAGGGGGCGTAACAATTGGAGGTTTGCCAAAGGCTTGCTGAATGTAGGCCAGCAATTGAGCCGGGAGTTCATTGGGCGGCAGAATATAATCTGCCAGACCTGTACCAATGGCATTGCGCGGCATACCGTCATATTGTGCGGACTCTGGTGTCTGCACCATGACCATGCCGCCGGCGCCTTTGACGGCCTTTAGACCCAGCGTGCCATCGGTGCCGGTGCCGGCCAGCACAATGCAAATGGCACGTTCCTGCGCATCCTGGGCCAATGACCGAAAGAAGTAATCAATGGGCAGCCGCATTCCCCGCACCGTTTCAGGCTCCATCAGGTGCAGTTTGCCGTTCAGCACGGCCATATCTTTGTTAGGGGGAATAATATACGCGCAGTTGGCTTGTACCGTGACCCCGTCTTTAACCTCAAACACCTTCATTTTGGTGTATCGTTTAATCAGGTCGGTCAGGATGCTTTTGTGGGTGGGGTCCAAATGCTGCACCAGCACAAAGGCCACGTTCAAATCCCCTTCGGCCGGCATGCTGGTAAAAAACTGCTCAAACGCCTTTAAACCGCCCGCCGAAGCGCCAATTCCCACAATAATTGGCGCTTCATCTGGTGGTGATTCCTGTTGGGGTTTAGCGGGGGGGGACGCTTTTTTGTGCCGCCGTCCTTCTTTTCTGGGGCCATAGTTTATCTCTCCCGTCTAATTGCATATACTTTCATTTTACACCAGTGAAATGGCTTTGTACAGGGTTTTTGCCGCCGCTTAAACCGGGATTCTCTCACTGGCAACAGGCAATTATGTCACTGACATAATCCGGTTTCCCTTAAAGGAAAATGCGGTTTCCCTTAAAGGGAAAGTCAATTTGCCTTAAAGGGAAATGCGGTTTGCCTTAAAGGGAAAGTCGATTTGCCTTAAAGGGGAATAT
>RFJF01000143.1 GCA_003695455.1 Chloroflexota bacterium | reverse complement strand
GCCTCAATTATCGCCCTTAAATTACCAGAATTGTGTTCACAAACTATTGCACAAAAACAAAAGAGCCGATATAATTGTTTTAACATAAAAGTTTGACATAGAAACCGTTATATTTTACTATGTCAATAATTACACCTGCCGCCATTGGGTTATGGGGATGACCGATGGCCGGCCGGAGGGAGCAGTACCTCTATAATCTTTTCATTGTTAGTTGCCGTAGGAGGAAAACATGAAAAAAATTCTGACTGTCATTGCTTTGGTGGCAGCACTGCAACTGCTGTTGGTGTCGGCATCATACGCCGCGCCGCCGGCATGGGGTGGTGGTGGCACCTATCATCGAGTGATGTATGGGGAAACGCTGCACAGCATTGGGCGTATGTACAACGCCCACCCCAACTGTTTGGCTGACGCCAACGGTTTGTGGGACCCCAACGTAATTTACGCTGGACAAGTTCTTTACATCCCCGCAGGGTGTCCGAGCTATCCGTGGCATGCGATGTATCCGCCCGCCAATCCCTGTAACCCGTGCGCCCCGCCGCCGCCTTGCAATCCATGCACCCCACCGCCGCCACCCTGTAATCCTTGCACCCAACCACCTGTTGAACACCCGTGCAACGATTGTGGCTGGCAACCACCATGTGATAGCGGTTGCAGCTGGCAACCGCCGGTACCCACGCCGTACTACGGTTATGACTACACCGGCTACTACTACGGCCAGGGCAACAATCGGTACAGCCACACCTGTGGCTACAACAACAACTGCTGGTAATCACGGCCAACAATTCAGCCGGGGTGGCTGGCCACCCCGGCTCTAACTTAACATGGATACACTCCCTCCAAAAATAGCTAACGGTCTGCAATAAAATCAGGCCAGAATGCAACAAAGAGCCTCACCTCCCCGGTGGGGTTTTTTGTTTGTCTGCTCCTCAAGTGGTGGGACACTACCGGCATTCTTGCTTAATTCATCGTTACACCTATAATTTTTTGCCGTAGTTTAATGCAAATGATGGAGAACCGGGCTCTGCCCCGGATATTTTTGCCAACAGGAAGCAGGGATGGAACACAAAGATTATTACAAAATATTAGACGTTGAAAAAACCAGTGACACTGAATCTATCAAAAATGCCTACCGCAAACTGGCGCGCAAATATCACCCGGATGTTAACCCCAACGACCCGGACGCCCAGCGCCGCTACCAGGAAATCAACGAGGCCCACCAGGTTTTAACCGACCCCGACGCCCGCGCCAAATATGACCGGCTTCAGGCTGCCCACCAGGCCTTTGCCGCCCATAACTCCGGTGAAGATTTTGACTGGACACCCTGGATTTCCGGTGTTGAAACAAAACCCGGCAGCAAAGTAAATATTGATGACGTCATTAAAGAAATTGAAGAACGCGGCACCGGCGGTTTTTCTCCTTTCTTTGAGGCCATCTTTGGCGGTATGGGCGTTAGTAAAACCGCACCCAACAAAGGGCCGGATTACAACCAGCAAGTTGAAATCTCGCTGGAAGAAGCCTTTACCGGCACTTCGCGGATTTTACGGGTGGGCGGCAAACGGCTGGAAGTTCGAATTCCGCGCGGCGCGCAAAACGGCACCAAAGTGCGCGTGCGCAACGAAGGCGGCCCCGGCACCGGCGGCGGCCCGCGCGGTGACCTGTACCTGGAAATTCTTGTCACGCCCCACCCCAGCTTTGAGCGCAACGGCGATGATTTGCACCTTGACCTGCCGGTGAATGTGTACACCGCCGTGCTGGGCGGCGAGGTGATTGTGCCCATTCTCAAAGGCAAAATCAAACTCAGAATCCCCCCCGAAACCCAATCGGGACGCGTTTTCCGCCTGCGAAACCAGGGCATGCCCAACCTGCGCAACCCGGAGCAGCGCGGCGATTTGTACGCCAAAGTGATGATTACCGTACCGGAAAACCTGACCGAAGAAGAAATCGAGCTGTTTGAAGAACTGGCCGATATTCGTGGGCTGTGATTGTTCAACCAGGTTATGAAACCCACACCCACCACCGGGCCAACAGCCCCACCCGCCCCCGCTAATCCGGGCAGCGGCATGGCCCGGGCCGCCTCGTTGATTGCGCTGGGCAATATTTCCAGCCGCGTGCTGGGTCTGGTCCGCGAAACCGTAATTGCCAGCCTGTTTGGTGCTACCGGGCTGGTGTCGGCGTTTCGGGTGGCACAAATCATCCCCACCATGTTGTACGATTTGCTGGTGGGCGGCATGGTCAGCAGCGCGCTAGTCCCCGTTTTTTCTGAACAGGCAGAAAAAGACAAAACCGAACTGTGGCGGGTATCGAGCTTGCTGTTGAGCCTGGCCGTGATAGTGCTGGCCGTGGTGGTGCTGCTCATCGAACTGGCCGCGCCGCAGGTGGCCCGCCTCATGGCCGGCGGCTTTGATGATACCCTGCTGGCCGAAACCACCCGCCTGATTCGCATTACCACGCCGGCAGTACTCTTTTTGAGCCTGTCCGGCATTGTCACCGGCCTGCTCTACGCCCTCAAGCGATTTACCCTGCCGGCATTTACGGCCAGTGTTTTCAACGCCTCAATTGTAGCGGTGGCGCTGGTGGGGGCGCTGGGTTTTGGCTGGGGCATCGAATCACTGGCGTACGGGCTGCTGTTGGGCGCGTTTTTGCAGGTAGCTTTGCAGCTCCCCGGCCTGCGTGACGCCCGCTTTCGCTTTGCCATTGATTTGCAGCATCCGGCCCTGCGCCGAATTGTGAAGCTGGGCCTGCCGGTTATTTTGGGGCTGGTCATCAGCCAGGTTGCCATTGCGCTGGACCGGAATCTGGCCTCGCGCACCGGCGAGCAAAGCATTGCCTGGATGCAGTACGCCACCACCATCATTCAATTTCCGCTGGGGCTGATTGCCGCCGCGATTTCGCTGGCAATTCTGCCCACCCTCTCCCGGCAGGCCACCCAATCAACCGCCAATGGAACCGGTCTGCATCAATTTATGGACACACTGGCCGCCGGGTTGCGGATGGTGCTGGTTCTGATTATCCCCGCCACGGCGGCGCTGTTTATTCTGGCCGAACCGGTAGTGGCGTTGTTGTTTGAGCGCGGCCAATTTACCCCATTTGACACCCAGCAAACGGTGCTGGCCCTGCGCTTTTATTTGCTGGGCTTAACCTTTGCCGCCGTAGACCAACCGCTGGTGTTTGCCTACTACGCCCGCCAAAACACGCTCACCCCGGCGCTGGTGGGCCTGCTGGGAGTAGGTTTCTACCTGCTGGCAGCGCTGCCGCCGACTCTGTTCCGGCCGCTGCAAATGACCGATCTGGTGCTGGCCAACAGCGTACAGCTTACCGGCCACGCGCTGGTGATGCTGTGGCTGGTTAACCGGGTGGCCTCTCTGCGAGGGCGCAGGTTGGGGCAAACCACCTTCAAAACTGTGGCTGCTACTGCGGCAATGTCTGCCGTTCTGTGGCTAAGCCTGCCACTGCTAAACCAATGGCTGCCGCCGCTGAATCTGCTGTTCAAGGCCCTCCACCTGGGAGTTTTGGTACTGCTGGGGGCATCGGTCTACTTTGTGGCCGCCTGGCTGCTGCGCCTGCCGGAACTGCAAACCCTTCTGCAGCTTCCCGCCAGATTTTTGCCCCGCCGGTAAACAGG
>RFJF01000142.1 GCA_003695455.1 Chloroflexota bacterium | reverse complement strand
GTTAAATATGTACTAAAAGAAAAAACCCGCCGTAATTTGGCAGGGTTTTTGTACTTTGTAGGATCAAGCCAGAAGAAAAGAGCTAGAGGCTTAAACCCTGCCTCTTATAGATTTCCTGAACACCCGCTTCGCACTTGTACTGGGGTGAAGCGGGTGACAAGAATTTTAGCTCCTCGGGTTGGACTCGAACCAACAACCAAGCGGTTAACAGCCGCTCGCTCTGCCAATTGAGCTACCGAGGATGGTTGCAACTGACAGGTACGGATTATATATATTTGCCGGGTTCTGTCAAATTATCCCAGATAATCTCTGAGTTTGCGGCTGCGAATTGGATGCCGTAATTTGCGCAGGGCTTTGGCCTCAATCTGCCGGATTCGTTCGCGTGTGACCTTGAATTCTTTGCCTACTTCTTCCAGGGTGCGGCCCTGCCCATCGGCCAGACCAAAGCGCATTTCCAGCACTTGCCGTTCCCGGTCGCTGAGTGATTGCAGGATTTCGTGCAACTGTTCTTTGAGCAGTTGTTTTGAGGCGGCATCCACGGGACCAAGCACTGTGTCATCCTGAATAAAATCACCCAGATAGCTGTTTTCTTCTGAACCAATCGGGGTTTCCAGCGACATCGGTTCCTGGGCAATGCGCATAATGCGCCGCACTTTGGTGGCGGCGCGCCGCCAACGACGGTTCAGGGCGGGGTCAATGGGGGTGTGGTTTTCTAGTGCGGTTTTGATGGCTTCGACATCTGTATCCGGCAATAAATCCATTTCCAGCGCAATTTCTTTGGGGCTGGGTTCCCGGCCGTATTCCTGAAGTAGCCGGCGCTGAATACGGGCCAGTTTATTGATTGTTTCAACCATGTGTACCGGTATTCTGATGGTGCGGGCCTGGTCGGCAATGGCCCGGCTAATGGCTTGCCGAATCCACCAGGTGGCGTAGGTGGAGAATTTGTAGCCGCGTTCGTAGTCAAATTTTTCTACGGCGCGGAGCAAGCCGATATTGCCTTCCTGAATTAAATCCAAAAAGCCCATACCCCGGCCAATGTATCGTTTGGCTACGCTGACAACCAGCCGCAGGTTGGCTTCGGCCAGCAGCCGCTTGGCCAAAATGCCGTCAATTTCCTGTTTTTTGAGTTTGGTAATTTCTTTGTCGGTCAGGGTCAGGGTTTCGTCTTCCAGTTTGTCGCGGGCTTCAAGACCACGTTGAATACGCCGGGCCAGCACCACTTCATCTTTGGCGGTGAGCAGGTTGACCTGCCCAATTTCGCGCAGATACATTCGAACCGGGTCATTGGTGAGTTCTGCGGTTGAAAGTGGAATTGGTTTTGTATCGGCCTCTTCGCTTAGCTCCTCTTCTACCTCTTTCAGGGCGGCATCATCGGGTTCATCCACATCGGCCAGAACCTCGGTGTCAGAATCTGAGTCATCTATAACTTCAATGCCGTGCGCCACCAATTGAGATATCAGCGCGTCGGCCGCATCCATATCTAATCCGCCGTCGGGTAGCACTTCAAGAATATCTTTGTGCGTCAGTTTTTTGCCGGCTTTGGCTTTTTCAAGCAATTGTTCCAGCGGAATAACCGTTCCGTTGGCCTCTGGATTGCCGGTTGCTTTGCCGTTGGGTTTGGTTGGTTTTTTATTGGCTGTTTGCTTTTTTGCCATCCAGTGTCTCCACTATCACCCTGATACCAATTTACAATACTGCTTCTGTGCGGCGTTTGCCGGTAATTGAGAGGGCGTCTCTGGTGTGTTCCAACTTTTTTCGATATTGACTGTATTCTTTAACCTTTGCGGTGTAGTGACGCGCACTTTCAAAGTTGTTGTTTTCAACGGCTTCCCGCTGCAAAAACCGCAACTCTTTGATTTGTTCACCCACGTTGTGCAATCGCAGCCGCAAAATAGCTATGCTCAAATCTTTGTAAATGGTTTCTGTAGGTATTGGCGGTCTGTTTTGCCAGAAATTGGCCAGCGAGAGCAGTTGCCCGGCCAGTGACTCTCCCACCATGTCAACCAGCGTACTCACCTGCGGGTTGTCTGCCGCCGTCCATAGTTGCATAGCTCGGAAAATATCTTTGTTGCTTCCCCGGTTAAAGTCATTAACACCAAGACCGTCCATCTGTTGTTGTTCCAGAATATCATTGGCCGCGGCCAGTGCCGGGGGGTGGGCCACCACCAGACTCAGACAGTATGTTTCTAAGCCGCTATCAGCCAGTGTGTTGTTGAATTTTGGCGCAGTTGTTGCCGGTGATGCCGGTTGTTGGGCCAAAGAAACAGGCGGCATCACTGTTGGTTTGCGCCGGGGTACCGGCTGTTTTGGCTGGCGTTTCATCTCGGCGATGAGTGTGCGTTCATCAACTTGAATGAGCCGGGCCAGTTTTTGAATGTAGTGCTGCTGTTCCACCGGGTCGCCAATATCCCGCAGTACAGGAATCAGGTTATGCACGGCGGCGCTTTTATCTTTGGCTGTGTTAAGGTCAAGATTGCGGGTGACGGTCTGAAAATAAAAATCAATAACCGGAACAGCGGCGTCAATAATTTTTTGCCACGCCTCCAGCCCATCTTTCAAAATATCGTCGGGGTCTTTGCCGGGGGGCAGGGTGGCAATTCTGATGTCGGCATTGAGCCGGCTTTCGTACCGGATTAACCCACGCGCTGTGGGAACCGGCACAGTCTCTCTGTCGAGCGCTTCTCTGGCTATGTTGATGCCCCGCAACGTGGCAGAATTACCGGCAGTGTCTGCATCGAGCGCCAGCACAAAGTTGCCGGTGGTGCGCTTGAGTATTTTGAGCTGCTGCTCGGTGAGCGCGGTACCCATTTGGGCCACCACATTTTGGGCGCCGTGCTGGTGGGCCTGGATTACGTCCATGTAGCCTTCAACAATCACTACCCGGTCAACTTGCCGGATATGTTTTTTGGCCAGGTCCAGCCCGTACAGCGTGGCGCTTTTATCAAACAACACGCTTTGCGGCGAGTTGAGGTATTTGGGCATCTGGTCGGCGGCCAGCGCCCGCGCGCCAAAACCAATCACCCGCCCCCGCGCGTCTCTGATGGGGATGATGAGCCGGTTTCTGAAACGGTCGTACCCCGGCGAGCCGTCATCCCGCTCAACAATTAATCCGGCGGCCAGAAGTTCGTCGGTGGTGTAACCACGGTCTAAAAAATGGCGTTTGAGCGCCTCCCATTCATCTTTGGCGTAACCCAGTTGAAACAGGGCAATTGTATCAGACGTGAGTTCACGCGTTGCCAGGTATTTGCGGGTTTGCGCGCCCTCGGGCGCGGCGGTCAGCAATTTGTGAAAATAATCGGCGGCGGCGGCATTTAGCTCCAGCAGTTTCTGGCGCTGTTTATCCTCTTCCTCAGATTGAGGCGAAGGCGCGCGTAACTGAACACCGGCCTGCCGGGCCAAATCTTCCAGCACATCTTTAAAGTCTGCGCCGTCGCGCTTCATGACAAAACTGAAGATATCTCCGCCTTCAGCGCAGGCGCCAAAACATCGCCATGTTTGTGTTTCAGGAAAAACAACAAAAGAGGGGGTTTTGGTATTGGAATGAAACGGACAGAATCCGGAATAATTTTTGCCAGACTTTCTAAGTGTTACCGTGCTTGAAACAATGTCAACAATGTCAAGCCTGGCTTTGACTTCATCAATTTCATTCATACCGTTAAAGCCTTCCCTCCCCTGTAAACCATCAATAAGATGACTTTAACAGACAATAAAACATTATACTCAGGATAACACGGTTTGCCAAACCCTTATTTTTTGGTAAAGGCCAGAGTTCTTGCTCAATATTATCCGTTGTGTTATACTTTCCGCTTGGAATTTTACTATGCACACTTTCTGACAAAAGGGCCGTGCCTTGCACCTGCAAGGTTCCCTGCTGAATGACGAAAGTGGAAGGTTAGCTTACAAAACGGAGGAAAAAAATATGGCTACCCCTTCAAATGTTGTACCTATGAAATCCCTGCTTGAAGCAGGCGTCCACTTTGGGCATCGCACCCGCCGCTGGAATCCCAAAATGAAACAGTATATTTTTACTGAACGCAACGGGATTCACATTATTGACCTTCAACAAACCATTGCTCACCTCAACAACGCCTATGAAATTGTAAAAGACACCGTGGCTAACGGCGGGATTGTGCTTTTTGTGGGCACCAAAAAACAGGCCCAGGAAAGCCTGGTGGCCGAAGCCACCCGATGCGGTATGCCTTACGTAAACCAACGCTGGCTGGGCGGAACGCTGACCAACTGGCGTACCATTCGGCAACGGATTGACCACATGCTGGATATGGAAAAACGTCAGGCTCGCGGTGAATTTGCCCGTCTTACCAAAAAAGAAGCCCTGATGCGCGAACGTGAAATCAACCGGCTCAACCACCGGCTGGGCGGCCTTAAAGAGATGCGCCGCTTGCCAAACCTGCTGTTTGTGGTTGATATCCGGCGCGATGCGATTGCCGTCAAAGAAGCCAATATTCTGGGTATTCCGGTCATTGCAATGGTAGACACCAACTGCGACCCTGACCCCATTGATTACGTCATCCCCAGCAATGATGACGCTATTCGGGCGCTTAAGCTGATGAATAACGTTATTGCCACAGCTGTACTGGAAGGTCAGGCAATTTTGAGCAGTGTGCGGGCCGAACAGGAAGAAGTGGAAACGCTGGAAGAAGACGAAGCCCTGGAACATTACCTTGGCCCCAGCACGCTGGCAAAAATTCAGGAAGCTGCCGAAGCTGAAGCTGAAGCCGCCGAAGAGTCCGTTTCAGAGGCCGCCGAAGTTGTTGAAGAAGTTGCTGATACAGCGGCAGCGGCAGTAGAAGAAGCGGTTGTTGAAACTGATGCTCCGGCTGAACCGGTGGAAGAACCGGCTACAGAGCAAGTAGAAGCAGACGCCGCCGAAGAAACTGAAGAAGAAGCTGAACCCGTAGTAACAGAAGAAGCCACCGAATAGACGCTTCTCACTGAGAAATTGGAAAACCGAAATTAAATGACGGCATTTTACAACCGTCAAAATTCTGATTTCTAAATTTAAAGATTACAAAGACGGAATACGTTTAAGAAATAATCTGGAGGAATTGTGGCAATTACAACAGCAGACATCAAACAGCTCCGTGAAATGACCGGAGCCGGTATTTTGGAATGTAAAAAAGCTTTGCAAGCCGCCGATGGTGATATTGACCAGGCGGTTGATGCGTTGCGCAAGAAAGGGCTGGCGGCGGCCTCTAAAAAAGCCAGCCGTGAAGCCAACGATGGTATTGTTAAAGCACTGGTCAGTGCCGATGGTTCGGTTGCTGCAATGGTAGAAGTAAACTGCGAAACCGATTTTGTGGCCCGCACCGATGATTTTTTGGGCTTTGCCGACGCCATTCTGCGCCAGGTGGTTGAACAACCCATCACCTCGGTAGACGCGCTGCTTGAAGCCCCATTTATTGATAACCCGTCGCAAACCGTGGCCCAGCGCCTGACCGAAACCATTGCCAAACTGGGCGAAAATATGAAAGTCCGGCAGGTAGCCCGCTTTGAACGCGGCCAAAACAGCGTGCTCGACAGCTACATTCACATTGGCGGCCGTGTGGGTGTGCTGGTAGAAGTAAGCGGCGGCAGCGCCGACAATACCGAATTTACCGAACTGGTTCACGATGTAGCCCTGCAAATTGCGGCTGCATCGCCGCGCTACGTGTCTGAGGCCGATGTGCCCGCCACCGAAATTGAGGCCGAAAAAGCCATATACAAGGCCCAAATTGCCGAAGATAAAAAGCCCGATAACATCAAAGAGCGCATCATAGAAGGCAAGCTCAAAAAATGGTTTGCCGAAGTCACCTTGCTTAACCAGGAATTTGTCAAAGACAACGATCTCACCATTGGCAAACTTTTACAGAAAACCGGAAAATCAATGGGCAGCACCCTAAAAATTGAACGGTTTGCCAGGTTTGAACTTGGCGTAGAATAAGCAACGGTACCAAAGACCGGAACATCTTTTCGTTCCGGTCTTTTTTTAAACAGCTAAATAATTTTAGTGCCAGGGGAATCCATGACTTCTACTCAGTACAACCGAATTCTTTTAAAATTAAGCGGCGAAGCTTTGGCCGGCGAGGGCAACTTTGGAATAGACCCCAACCGGGCCGACTCGCTGGCTGCTACTGTAAAAACTATTCACGATCTGGGCGTAGAAATTGCCATGGTTATTGGCGCCGGAAACCTGTGGCGCGGCAAAGATGGGCTGGCTCACGGTATGGACCGCGCTACCGCCGACCATATGGGCATGCTGGCTACGGTTATGAATGCACTTGCGCTGGCTGACGCTTTTGGTAGAATAGGTGTAGATACCCGCGTGCAAACCGCCATCGAAATGCGGGCCGTGGCCGAACCGTACATTCGCGGCCGGGCCATTCGGCATCTGGAAAAAGGGCGGGTGGTGATTTTGGGCGCCGGAACCGGCAACCCTTACTTTACCACCGATACCGCCGCCGCCTTGCGGGCCATGGAAATTGACGCCGGCTTGCTGGTGAAGGCCACCAAAGTTGACGGTGTGTACGATAGTGATCCCAAGGTTGACCCCAACGCCAAAAAATTTGACCAGATTAGTTACATTGATGCCCTCAACATGGGGTTGAAAGTGATGGATGGCACTGCCCTGACTCTCTGCATGGATAACCAGATGCCAATTGTGGTGTTAAATTTGTGGCAGGAAAATTCGCTCAAAGAGATTATTCTGGGGCACAATGTTGGCACATTAATTACTTACTAATCAATTCGGCGCGTGTTCTTTTAATAATAACAGGCCGGGCGTGGAAAACCGCATTTGTGCAATTCGCAAACATCGGCTACGCTTTCACATAGTTAACTTGCTGCATCCGTTAAAATGGAGGTAAATCATGATCAATGACGTTCTGAGCGAAACCAAAACAGCGATGCAAAAATCCATTGAAGCTTTAAAGGTAGACCTGGCCGCCATGCGCACCGGCCGGGCATCAACCGGGCTGGTGGACAAGTTATTGGTGGAATATTACGGAACCCCCACCCAGCTTCAGGAATTGGCGCTCATCAGCATCCCCGAAGCCCAACTGATCTCCATTCGGCCGTATGACCCCGGCGCCATGAAAGCCATTGAAAAGGCCATTTTGCAATCTGACCTGGGGCTCACGCCCAACAACGATGGCAAAATTATCCGCCTGCAAATTCCACGTCTCACCGAAGAACGACGCCGGAACCTGACCAAATCGGCCTCCAAACGGGCAGAAGAGGCGCGGGTTTCCATTCGCAATATTCGTCGCAGCGCGCTTGAAGACCTTAAAAACTTTGAAAAAGAGAAAATGATCTCTGAGGATGAAATGTATAAAGGTCGTGATGAAGTACAAAAACTCACCGATGAGTTTGTGAAAAAGGTTGATGAACTTGTTGCGGCCAAAGAAAAAGAGATTCTGGAAGTTTAACCTCGCTTG